>JBPEXP010000059.1:0-6895 GCA_052031475.1 Flavobacteriaceae bacterium
TGCTGCTGATGCTGGGCATCAGGCTGTACAAAAGATTCAGGGACAAAAATCCGGATGCCTGAGAATAAACATCTTGATTGCGGACAGCTTTATAGCGGGGCATTTTTGGACTGATTATTGCTATCTTTAGTCAAAAATTAAGGCTTGCTCCGTAAGTTTTCACTTCGTTCCCGGATTTTCATCGGAATGATCCTTCTGGTCCTGATAGCATCGGTACTCATTGCCGGGGTCACGGTCTATCAATACAGGGAACAGTCTCAGGACTACCACAGAGACAGGCTCGAAAGGAAAGAAGGCCAGATCGTTCAGAGTATTGAATACACTCTAAAGGCTACCACCTACCCGGTATCTACTGAAAACCTGGCGCTCATCTTCAGGGACGAGATCTACCGCATTGCCGATGTGCAGAATGTCAATTTTAATATCTACGACCTCCAGGGCCAACTGATAAAAAGCTCCAGGCCCAAATTCAATTACGATTCCATCTCAGCGAAGCTCCATCAGGAGATCATTCAAAAAATCTCAAACAGTCCTGAGAAAAGATATGTGGAACAAAACGCCGCTGTGGGGGATAAGTACCAGGATTCATACCGCTATATAACGGATAACAAATTTAAACCGATTGGTATTTTAAATGTACCTTATTACGAGGACAACACATTTAACGATATGGAATTGAGGGAATTCCTCATGAGGTTGGGAGCGGTATACCTGGTTATGTTGGGCATTGCCATTGCTCTGGCCTACTTTATATCTAAGTATATCACCCGTTCCCTGCAAACCATCTCTCAGAAGATGACAGAGACCAGGCTGACCCAGAGGAATGAGAAAATTCTACTGGAGAATCCCAGTATGGAGATCCGCAACCTGATCGATTCCTATAATGGCATGATCGATCAATTGGAAGCCAGTGCAGCCCGACTTGCACGTAGCGAAAGAGAACAGGCATGGAGGGAGATGGCCAAACAGGTAGCCCATGAGATCAAGAATCCACTAACACCCATGCGGTTGAGTGTACAGAGTTTTGAACGAAAATTTGATCCGAAGGATCCCAATGTTAATACCAGGATAGCCGAATTCTCCAAGACCATTATTCAGCAAATCGATACGCTGAGCAGTATTGCCTCGGCCTTTTCGAGTTTTGCTGATATGCCTGCCCAGCAGAATGAAACGCTCAATGTAGTGAAGACCGTTAAATTGGCCCTCGAGATCTTTAATGAAAGCTATATACACTTTATATCCGATGAGGAGCGCATCATTGCCAAGTTGGATCGCACCCAGTTGATCAGGGTGATTACCAACCTGGTAAAAAATGCCATCCAGGCAGTGCCCGATGTAAAATCACCCAGAATACTGGTTAGCGTGGCCAGCGAAGGCGATCAGGTAAAAATCTCAGTAGCGGATAACGGCATTGGGATCTCGGACGATTTTAAGGACAAGATCTTTGAACCCAAATTTACAACCAAGACCAGCGGCATGGGCCTGGGGCTTGGCATGGTTAGAAATATTGTAGAGACCTACCAGGGAACAATCAACTTTACTTCCCAAAAAGGAAAAGGCACCGTATTTACAGTTAAATTTCCAAAAGCAGCATAAATAGATCCACATGGAATTTGAGAATATAGTAGTAGACATAGATGATCATCTGGGTGTCATTACCATCAACCGGCCCAGTAAACTGAACGCCCTGAACAAGCAAACCATCGCGGAGCTCCACAGGGCTTTGGCCCATTTGGAAGAAGACAAACAGATCAGGGTTATGATCCTGACAGGTTCTGGTGAAAAGGCATTTGTAGCCGGGGCAGACATCTCGGAGTTTGCCAAATTTTCGGTGGCCCAGGGAGAACAACTGGCTTCCGAAGGGCAGGACCTGTTATTCAATTTCGTGGAGCAGCTATCCACACCAGTTATTGCCGCAGTAAATGGCTTTGCACTGGGAGGGGGACTCGAACTGGCCATGGCCTGTCATTTCAGGATTGCTTCCGAGAATGCGAAAATGGGCCTCCCCGAAGTTTCTTTGGGTGTGATACCGGGCTATGGAGGAACCCAAAGACTTCCTCAGCTGGTGGGTAAGGGCAAGGCTTTTGAAATGATCATGACCGGCTCTATGATCAAGGCCGAGGAAGCCTTGCGCACCGGACTGGTCAATCAGGTGGTACCACTGGAAGAACTGATGGATCATTGTCGGAATCTGGCCATGAAAATTGCAAATAATTCACCCGTAGCCATAGGTTATGCAATAAAAGCGGTAAATGCGGGTTTTAAGAGTAATGCAATTGGCTTTGCTACGGAAATAGAATCTTTTGGGGCCTGTTTTGGGACCGAAGATTTTAAGGAAGGCACCACAGCTTTCCTGGAAAAAAGGAAGGCCAATTTTACGGGGACACGGTGAATTAAATCATTCTTCTATGACTAAATACATTGGTCTGCTCCTCGCATTCACCCTGTTTGTCAATTGGGCAACTGCGCAAATTCCCATCGATTACCAATTCGGAGAAAAATATAATGATCGGTATAAATATTCTAACCTCATGGCTATTGATGAGGATGGAGAGGGAGGATATTTGTTGGTGCGATCCTACTTTACCGGCCTGATACTAAAGCCCAAGGGCTTTTATATTGAGCGATACGACAAGGACCTGAACCTGGTTGATGAGTATAATTACAAGTACAGGGGGGCTGACTTCATAGAAGGCTATGTGGCCAACGGACAGCTCTATCTGCTGTTCCTGGAGTACAATCTTGAGAGGGAATCTTACGACTATGTAGTGCACAGAAGTCCAATATCCAATTATAACTTTACCGTGGAGGGGCTTCTTTCCATTCCGTCCAGTTCAGTGAGCAATCCTCTCGACAGGAATTACTACAACCGCAATTTTTCTTCGGGCTTTACTACTACGGCCCTTTTCAATGAAGATAAAACTGCTTTTATCATAAGTATACACTACAAGAAAGGCAAACTGAACCAGCACCGCATCTATCTCTACAATGCCAGTCTTCAAAAAATTATGGATCAGGATCTTTCTAAAGAAGTAGAGGATAAAAATTACGCCTTTGAAAATATCGCGATCTCCAAGGACAAAAAGAACGTTTACATCATGGCCAAGGCCTATTTCAAAAAGAAACGTTTTAAGGCATTGGAAAGAAAATTCCAGTACGAGGTGATCAAAATAAACAAGGATGGATATCAAATCCAGAATTTTGACAGCGAAGACAAATACTCCGAGGCCCTCATACCCAGGATGAACAACGGAGAATTAGTTTGCGTGGGATTTTATGCAGACCGTAAAGACAATCGATACAACGGCCTCAGCTATTTTAAGCTGGATCCTCAGACACTGGAGATCAAACTAAGGAAATACAATCCGTTCACCACCGAGTTTATGAACGATAAATTTGGACGGGATGAGACCGATCCTGTCAAAAACCTGGTATTCAAAAATGTGACATTTTTGGATGACAACTCCGTGATGTTCAACGCCGAAGAGTATTTTGTGACCAGTAGCATTCAAGCCAATTCCAGCGGTACCCGCCTCAGGGTAGAGCGCTATCACTACAATGACATTGTAAGTGCCCGGATGGATGATCAGGGCGATATGATCTGGGCCCGGAACATCAATAAATCTGAGGTCACCCAAGGAGACGGGGCCTATGCCTCCTATAGTTCATATTCCAAAGGAGGAAATACCTATTTCTTTATCTGCACTGCAGCCGAAAATCCTCAACTGCTCAATGACGAAAGGTTGATCTTTAAGCAGGGTCTCAGCAGGAATCGAAATGTATTTGTCATCCAGCTGAACAGGGAAGGCAAGATGCAATACCAGAAGGTCATCGATTCCAAAGAAGCCAGGCTGCCCTTTATGGTTTCTATGCCCCTGGTGGATGTTTCCACAGATCATATGCTTTTCTATGCCAAAAGAGGGACCAAAAAGCAACTGGTTAACGTCTCCATCAATTAGCAGGCCAAAGCTCTCTTAATTTAACAGAACGCCACTCTAAAAATTGGAAATATTCCATATATTTGGATTAAATCCAAGATATGTCTTCCAATGATTTTATCAAGGGCAGGGGAGCCCAGCATGATCCGGATAACCGTTTTTCAGAACTCCGTCATGAAGTTCTGGATGAATTTCTCCAATACTGCAAAGATCAGCAGGAGGCACCTCGCAATACTAAAACTAGATATTTACCGGTATTTCCCAAGACCGTGGTCAATAAAGTGGTGAGTCCTGATGTGAGGATGAACTACTCCATGAACCCATACCAGGGTTGCGAACACGGCTGTATTTACTGTTATGCCCGTAACAGCCATGAATATTGGGGCTATAGTGCAGGGATAGATTTTGAAAAGAATATCCTTGTAAAGGAAGAGGCCCCCAGGTTACTCGAGGAAAAATTGAAGAGCAAAAGCTGGAAAGCCGAAACCATAGTCTTATCGGGAAACACGGATTGTTATCAGCCGGCCGAACAAAAATATAAACTGACCAGATCTTGTCTTGAGGTCTTTTTAAAGTACAGGCATCCCGTGGGCATAATTACCAAGAATGCCCTGGTTCTTAGAGATTTGGACCTGCTTCAGGAATTGAATAGGTACAACTTAGTAGGAGTGCACATTTCTCTAACCAGTCTCAGGGAATCAACCAGGCGTATTCTTGAACCCAGAACGGCCAGTATCAGGAAAAGGCTGAAGACCATTAAAACACTTTCCGAGAAGCAAATTCCTGTGAACGCCATGCTTGCCCCTATTATCCCGGGGATCAACAGTCACGAAATTCTCGATTTAGCCCGGGTGGCTTCAGAGCACGGCGCACTTTCATTTGCTCATACGGTGGTCAGACTCAATGGGGCTATCGGGCAAATCTTCGAAAAATGGCTGAAAATGACCATGCCCGACAAAGCAGACAAGGTTTTAAACCTGATCGCCTCCTGTCATGGAGGTAAGCTCAATGACAGCAGATTTGGGATCCGCAACAGGGGAGAAGGGAAGATCGCACAGCAGATCAGTGACCTGGCAAAGCTGGCCAAACACCTCTACTTTAAGGGTAAAAAATTTCCCAGTCTTAATACATCCCTGCACCAGGAATTTAAGGATGGTCAGTGGAAACTATTTTAAGCGGTACTCAGACTAATTCCCAGCCTTCCCTGTAAGTCCCTTTAACCCAGCTGTTGGCCAGATCAAAATTAGTGACTTGCATTTGTTCACCGTCCCACTGGATCTTTTTACGACCGGGATAGATGTAGCCATAGCCTTCGGGATTATTTTCCTTGTACTGGAAGGCGCGAATGGCCAGATTACCCATCAGAACACTTTCGGTAAGGGGTCCGGACCGATCAAAGGATGAAGAAGTCTCACTGCCGTTTATACAACCTTCTACCCAGTTGGCAATATGCCCGTTCATACTTCCGGGAATCCTTTTCAGATAAGGTTCAGGCGGAGTGAAATCGGCCATCATCTCTGAAGGCAACAACCTGGCATTCCTGGAATATACATCACAAACCAATATGCCTTTGGTGCCGTGAAATAAAGTACCTCCGCCTCTGTCGCCTATAGTCTCCCCGTCTTTGAGGGAATCAGGCAGGTCTGGCAGGATTCCGCCATCATACCAGTGAAGGTTGATCTCCCCGTGTTTTTCCGTATCGAATTTTAATCGAACAATGGAGGATGAAGGGAATGAAGCGCTGTAATCCGCTTCCCGAAAATCGCCAATCCATTGGGTAGTACAGCTGGCTTCGGCTTCTTTTGGATAACCCAGTTCAAGCACATTGAAGGGCGTTTCTATGATGTGGCATCCCATGTCGCCCAGGGCACCGGTACCAAAATCCCACCATCCTCTCCAGCTGAAGGGCAGGTAGGCTTCGTTATAATCCCGTGCCGCTGCAGGCCCCAGCCATAGATCCCAATCGAGGGTTTCCGGAACTTCCTGTTTTTCGGTGGGTACGGGCTTACCCTGAGGCCACACCGGCCTGTTGGTCCAGCAGTCAACGCGGGTCACCTCGCCGATAACCCCTGCATCGATCCACTCCTTGGCCTTTCTGCTATCATCACTGGATGCACCCTGGTTGCCCATTTGAGTGACCAGCTTATTTTCCTTGGCTACCTGTGCAAGTAACCTGGCTTCCTGGATATTATGGGTGAGTGGCTTCTCTATGTAGGCGTGCTTTTTTGCCCTCATAAAAGGCAGGGCTATAGCGGCATGCGTATGATCCGGAGTGGCCACCATAACGGCATCAATATCTTTAAGATGTTCGTCATATAACTTGCGGAAGTCTTTATATAAGGGTGTCTTCAGCAAAATTTCACGATATTCTTCCGGGTTATCCATCCTATTAAAACTACTGGCCACCCGCCGCTCATCTACATCGCAAAAACTCACGAATTTTACCCTTCCGGTATCGTAGAGACCACGGAGTACGCTTCCCCCTCTTCCGCCAACTCCGCATGCTGCCAGATACAAGGTGTCACTGGGGGCAACATGATTCTTGCCCAAAACATAGCTCGGAACAATGCTGAAAGCAGCCGAGCCGGCTGATACGTTTTTAATGAATTTTCTTCTGCGCATAGCATGGTGTTTTAAATAAGTTCTGAATATACAAAACTCCGTTCTATAAGATAGGCCTGGCTTATCAGAAATAATTTACAGTTGCCCCTTCCATTCTTTTAGGAACCTGTCCAGATAATGCTGCATATAGCGATGCCTTTCTTCAGCCATGACTTTTCCGCTTTGTGTATTCATCCGGTCCTTCAGTAAAAAGAGTTTCTCGTAGAAGTGATTGATGGTCGGACTCTGGGATTTTTTATACGTCTCTTTGTCCAGGTTAGTCCTGGGCGCCACCTCGGGGTCATAGAGGGGTCGATTTTTAAATCCACCGTAATTAAAAGCCCTGGCTATACCTA
>JBPEXP010000006.1:0-10455 GCA_052031475.1 Flavobacteriaceae bacterium
AAGCCTGTATTCCATTCAGGATCAGCGGCCTGTTCAATCTGCTGGGCGAACGGGAGAATGCGGAGAAATACCTGGTTGAAGCTCTGCAACTAGACCGGTCTAAACTCCACCACCTGCAGGACGAATTTCCTGAATATTATCGATTGGACAGAACCCAGAATATTATCACCAATACCCGGTAGCCCTTCGGAATAAAACTTTTACTTTTGTTTTTTATTTCCGATGCGAGACCGCAGTCTTTTCCAATATATCATCATTGGCCTCAAAGGAATGGCCATGGGTGCCGCCGATGTGGTACCCGGGGTATCGGGAGGTACCATTGCCTTTATTTCAGGTATTTATGAAGAACTGATCACTTCGCTAAACAATGTTAATTGGGGTGTGATTAAAACCTGGAGGGCTAAGGGATTCAAGGCCGCATGGGCGTCGTTAAATGGCAATTTCCTTCTCGCCTTGTTTATCGGAATTCTTATCAGTGTACTCTCGCTGGCAAAGATTATCAGCTGGCTGCTCGAAAATCATCCTGTTCTGTTGTGGTCCTTTTTCTTTGGATTGGTGCTGGCCAGTGTGTTTTTTGTGGCCAAAGACATTGGCCGATGGAATGTGGGCACAGTCTTCATCTTTATTGCCGGGGCCATATTGGCCTGGGTTATAACCAGCCTTCCGCCTTCGGGTAGTAGCGACAGCTTGTTCTTCCTGTTCATTTCGGGGGCCCTGGCCATCTGTGCCATGATCCTCCCGGGCATTTCCGGTGCCTTCATACTGGTACTGTTGGGATCTTACAAGACAGTGTTGGATGCTGTTCACCAGAAAGACCTGCTCATTATCGCGTCAGTAAGTATAGGAGCAGTTTTCGGCCTTCTTAGTTTTGCAAGGATACTCAAGTGGATGTTCAACAATTATAAGAATATCACGCTTGCGTTGCTTACCGGATTTATTCTGGGTTCCCTGAATAAGATCTGGCCCTGGAAAATGACCTTGGAATCAAGGGTCATTGGAGACAAGACCGTTGTTCTCAGGGAAAGTAATATTTCTCCCTTTGCCTATGAAGGCGATCCTCAATTGCTTTATTCAATCATACTGGCTGTACTGGGATTTTCGGTTATTTTTACACTCGAAAAGCTGGCGGTAAAAAAATAATCTGCTTCTTCATGCATCAACCCCGAACATTCAAGGATAAAGTATTCCTGGTTATTAAAGGTCTGGGAATGGGCGCAGCCAATAAGGTACCCGGTGTGTCAGGCGGTATCGTGGCGTTTGTGGCTGGATTCTACGAAGAATTTATTTATTCGCTCAGGAAGATCAACATAAAGGCCTTCAAACTCCTGTTTAACGGCAGGTTCAAGAGTTTCTACCGATATATCAATGGTCAGTTTCTTTTCTTGCTTATTTCCGGTATGCTATTTAGCTATTTCAGCGTTTCCAAATTGCTGGATTACTTTTTGGAGCGAAAGGAATTGTTTGTTTGGGCTACATTTTTTGGCATGATCATCGGCTCTATATATTATATCGCCAAAGATTTTGAGCATTGGAACAAAAAGACCATCCCCATTGGGGTGCTGGGTTTAATACTCGGCGTCTCTATCAGTTTTCTGAGTCCGGCCAGGGAGAATGACAATCTCTGGTTTATTTTTTTATGCGGGATCATCAGTGTATCGGGAATGACCCTCCCCGGATTGTCCGGATCATTTATCCTGATCCTGCTTGGCAACTACGTACTCTTACTGGTTGATTCGGTCAATGCGCTTTACGACACCATAGCAGAACTTATCAGGGGGGATGTAAGCTTTGTAAGGAATGAAGAACGAATTGATACCCTGGTCATCCTGGCTACTTTTACTGCCGGTTCGGCTACCGGACTGGTCACACTTTCGCATATACTGGGCTATGTCTTAAAGCATTTTAAGCACATGACCACGGCTATGATCATTGGATTTATCACGGGTTCACTGGGCGTGGTCTGGCCTTGGAAACGAACTATTTTCCTGGCCGACATAAACGGCGAGGCTGTTCTGGACTCCAACGGGGATCAAATCATTGTAAATTACCAAAGATATCTCCCCACCCTGAGTGATCCTGAAACCTGGTGGTCGATCCTTTTCATCCTGCTGGGTATAGCCACATTAATCGGACTTGAAAGATATGGACAGAACAGGAAGGAAACTGCATAGATTCGGACTGGTAGGCAGAAATATATCCTATTCATTCTCGAAAAGTTATTTCACCAACAAGTTCACGGAATTGGGGTTGAAGGATCATGTGTATGAAAACTTTGACCTCCCGCGAATCGATCAATTTCCCGATTTAATCCGAAAATCAGGTGGTTTATGCGGTTTAAATGTAACCATACCCTACAAGGAGTCCATTATTCCATATCTGGATGAACTGGACCTAAAAGCTCAGGAGATCGGAGCGGTAAATACCATCCAAATCTCCGCCAATGGGTTAAAGGGGTTTAATACGGATATTTTCGGGTTTGCCCGCAGTTTGATGCCGCATTTAGTCGATACCGATCGCCATGCGCTGATCCTGGGCACCGGAGGGGCATCCAAAGCTGTGGCCTATGTGCTCTCTGAACTGGAACTCGATTTTAGATTGGTTTCCCGTAAACCGGATGCGGGCCAGTTGTCTTACGAAGCACTGGACCAAGAGATCATCCATGCCCATACGGTGATTGTAAATACTACCCCATTAGGCACCTTTCCTGAGGTTGATAAAAGACCGCAGATCCCCTATGACCATCTAGACGGCAGGCATTTATTATTTGATCTTATCTATAATCCGCCGATAACCGCATTTCTTAAAGAGGGTAAGAACAGAGGAACCCGGATCGCAAACGGGCAAAATATGCTGGAACTGCAGGCTGAAAAAGCCTGGGAGATCTGGAATACCCCATGAAATAAAACAGCTCGTAACTATTGTAAATACTCTGATTACAGGGGTGTAAAAGAAGATTAATTACCTTTGTAGTTCGCAATCATCTTATTATCTTAGGATAGAGAACCGGGTTGTGACAAACATTTAGGTGATGTTGGAAGAGAAGGACCACAAACTACAGGATCCTGTAGAGGAAGAAGATTCAGCAACTACTGATAGCGATAAAGACTCAGAGAAAACCGCTGAAGATAAGCCCCAAGAGCAGGAAAGCAAGACTGAAGAAGCTGAAAAAGCGTCTTCAGACGAGGCTTTGGACGAAATTGACGATTCCAATGCCGAAGATGCTGAAGATCACGAAAATCAGCGGAGGCACCATATTCCGATGCTCGATTATCACGCTATGTCTATGGAAAACCTCGTAGGCGAACTTCAGCGATTGGTCAGGAATGAGAAAGTACAGGCCATTAAACGCCATGCAGAGGCCATCAAACAGGAATTCGATCTCAAATTCCAGGATTTTATAGATCACAAGAAAGAAGAATACGTCAGCAAAGGCGGGAATGAGGTCGACTTCAAATACAATTCGGTTACAAAAAGACAATTCAACGAGGTTTACGGGGAATACCGGGAAAAAAGGAACCAGTATTACAGGAATCTGGAGAAAAACCTCAAGGAAAACCTGGCAAATCGTCTGGCTATTATTGAAGAGCTCAAAGGACTGGTCAACGTAGAGGAAGACATCAATACCACCTATAAGAATTTCAAAGATCTCCAGGAGCGATGGCGCAATGCCGGACCTGTCCCCAGAAGCAATTACAACGACGTCTGGCGTACCTACCATCACCATATCGAAATATTCTACGATTTCCTTCACCTGAACCGGGAACTTCGGGATCTTGACTTCAAACACAATTTGGAGGAAAAGATGAAAATCGTGGAAAGGGCCGAGGCCCTGCTCGAAGAAAAAGACGTCAACAAGGCTTTTAGGGAATTACAAACCCTGCATAAAATCTGGAAGGAAGACATAGGTCCTGTTGACAAAGAACACCGGGAGGCGATCTGGGAGCGCTTCAGCGAGGCTACCAAGGCCATGCACCAGCGCAGACAGGAATATTTCAAAGATCTCGACAAGATCTATGAAAAAAATCTTGAAGAGAAGAATAAAATTATTGCATCCATCAATGAAATAGCCGGTAATGTTGCCCGGAGCCACAGGGAAGTCCAAAAACAGATCAGGGAGATCGAGGGTCTCAGGGAAGCCTTCTTTAAGGCGGGAAAGGTTCCTTTGAAAAACAACGATGAGGCATGGGCCTCATTTAAGGAAGCTGTCCGGTCTTTTAACCGCAATAAGAATGCATTTTATAAGAATCTAAAAAAGATCCAGCAGGATAATCTGGATAAAAAACGCGCCTTGCTGAACCTGGCCCTGTCGCTTAAGGATAGTGAGGACTGGGAGACCGCTACTCCTGAAATGAAAAGGATACAGAGAGAGTGGAAACAGATCGGCCATGTTCCCAGAAAGTTTTCCGATAAGATCTGGAATGAGTTTAAAGCGGCCTGCAATTATTACTTTGACAGGCTTCACGCTTCCAAGAATAAGGCTTTTGCGTCCGAGATGACCAATTATGACAACAAAGCCGCCATCCTGGAGAAGATCAAGGCATTTAAGGTCTCAGACAAGCGAGATCAGGATATCAAGTCGATCAAAGACCTGGTCGATCAATGGAAGTCTATAGGCAAGGTACCCTACAATAAAAAGAATATCAACGGCAAGTTCAACAAGATCCTCGATGCGATACTGAAAAAGCTCAACCTGAATCCCCAGGAAGCCGAATTGCTCAAATACGGCAATAAGATCCAACAATTAGCCAAGGCAGACGATGAACACGCCATTCAGAACGAACGCACTTTTATCCGCAGGAAGATCAACGAGAGCAAGAACGACATCCGGCAACTCGAGAACAACCTGCAATTCTTTTCTGATACCTCTGAAGACAACCCCCTGGTTCAGGAAGTAATCCGCAATATTGAAAGACAGAAAGAAAGCCTGTCTACCTGGAAAGGCAAGCTGAAGAAGCTGAATATCATGGAGCACAAGCTCAAGAAGGGTGAAACGGACAACGGGGATTCAGAAGAAGAAAGCAGCGAGGAAGAATAAGGGGTTCGGGATCAATACCCCCAAATAATTCAATTGACCGTCTGGTTGCTCGTGTTTCGCCACAAATTAATCTATCGATGAAGCGCCAAAATTATTCCTCCGCTTCCCCATTTGAAAAAACCATTGGTTTTTCCAGGGCTGTCCGTGCCGGCAATATGCTCTTTATATCGGGTACGGCCCCGGTAGGTGAAAACGGCTATACCGTACATCCCGGGGATGCTTACAAGCAGACCATGCGCTGCCTGGAAATTATGAAAAAAGCTATCCTGAACGCAGGAGGGAAATGGGAACATGTAGTGCGGACGCGAGTCTACCTGAAGCATGCCGGCGATTGGAAAGAAGCCGCCAGGGCACACAGCGATATGCTTTCAGAGATTGCTCCGGCTTGCACCTTCCTTCAGGTGCAGGGTTTTATAGACCCGGAGTGGCTGGTAGAAACTGAGGCTGATTGCTGCCTGTAGGTTCAGCTTAATTATTTGGCCACATTTACAGACCTGGTCTCGCGGATCACCGTTACTTTAACCTGCCCGGGATAGGTCATATCTGTCTGAATCTTCTGCGAAATCTCAAAAGACAGCTGTGCGGCTTTCTCATCGCTTACCTTCTCGCTTTCTACAATGACCCTCAGCTCTCTTCCTGCCTGTATGGCATAGGCTTTCTGAACGCCGCCAAAGGCAAAGGCAATATCTTCCATATCCTTGAGCCGTTGTATGTAGGAATCCAGCACCTGGCGTCTTGCCCCGGGTCTTGCACCGCTGATGGCGTCACAAACCTGTACAATAGGTGCGATCAGATATTTCATCTCTATTTCATCATGGTGGGCACCAATGGCGTTGCAGACATCGGGTTTCTCACCATACTTCTCTGCCCACTGCATACCCAGGATCGCATGGGGTGTTTCTACCTCAGCTTCTGCTATGGGTACCTTACCAATATCGTGAAGCAATCCGGCCCGCTTGGCCAGTTTTGGATTCACGCCCAGTTCAGCCGCCATCAATCCGCAAAGTTTGGCTACTTCCCTGCTGTGTTGCAGAAGGTTTTGACCATAGGATGAGCGGTATTTCATCCGGCCAACAGCTCGGATCAATTCCGGGTGCAAACCGTGAATGCCCAGGTCGATAACTGTTCTCTTCCCAACTTCCACGATCTCCTGTTCGATCTGCTTTTCAGTCTTCTTGACGATCTCCTCAATTCTTGCCGGATGGATGCGTCCATCGGTAACCAGTTTGTGAAGTGATAGCCGGGCTACCTCCCGCCTGACAGAATCAAAACAGGATAGGATAATCGCTTCCGGGGTATCGTCTACGATGATCTCGACCCCTGTGGCCGATTCCAGGGCCCGGATATTCCTACCTTCCCTTCCTATGATCCGACCTTTAACATCATCGGATTCGAGATTAAATACCGAGACGCAATTCTCCACTGCCTCTTCTGTACCAATTCGCTGGATGGTGTTGATAATGATCTTTTTTGCCTCCTGCTCTGCCGTGAGCTTGGCTTCTTCCAGGGTGGCCTGCATGAAGGCCATGGCATCGGTTTTAGCCGTTTCTTTTAGTGATTCTAACAACTGGCTCTTGGCCTCCTCGGCTGAAAGTCCGGAGATGACCTCCAGTTGCTGCACCTGGTTCTTGTGAAGTTTTTCAAGTTCCATGTGCTTTTTATCGTAAAATTCGATCTTGTGCTCAACCTGCTTCATTTTCTGTTCGAGCTGATCGTTGAGCTTCTTATTTCTGGCGAGTTCATTACTTACCTGAGATTCTTTATCCCTGGTTCGCTTTTCAGCCTCGGCAATCTTTTTATCCTTGTTGATGATTACTTTTTCGTGCTCGGCCTTTAATTCAAGAAACTTTTCCTTGGCTTGAAAAATCTTGTCTTTCTTGATGTTCTCTCCTTCGGTTTTGGCGTTCTTGATAATATTGCCCGCTTCTTTTTTAGCGTTTCCCAGGATCTTAGAGGCCTTGCCCTTTTCCAGTAACTTGGCAATGATAAATCCAATGACCAGGGCACCTGCCAGGGCTGCGAAAAAAATCGTGTTAATTTCCATAATTTCTCTTTGTTAGATTCTGCCCGTGACAAGAACACGGGAATGCTAAAAGTGCACAGGGTATAGCAGTCTATTGACCCTATGCTATTTTAGATAGCTCCATATTTTTTGGAAAATCAACCGAATGAGGGTAAAAAAAAACCCACATTGATGGAAGTTTTGTACAAACTCCGATAAACAAGTTTAGGGCTAACAGACTGCTTAAGGATCCCTGACTAGAAGGCTTGCTTTTACAATCTAAACTCACCCTTTTTAAAGAATTAGTGTTGAGTTCGCCAAAAAATATTAACCAATGTGGGCAGTAATTTACTTTTATGTAAAAGAACTTATTTTATGCTAAGCTTTGAATTGACCAGTTGATCCAGCGCCTTCAGCCTCTCCACCACTTCATTCTGGTCTTCCACCTTGTCAATTCCTTTTTGCTCTATTTTAGATGCAAACTGAAGTGCGCACATGGCCAAAACGTCCTGCTTATCGCGCACTGCATAGTTTTGTTCAAATTTCTTTGCCAGTTGTTCAATGTTCTTGGCCGCCTTGCGAAGACCTTCTTCCTGGCTGGGATCAATCGTCAGCGGGTAGACCCGGTCTGCGATAGAAAGCTTTATTTTAAGCCGTTCCGCCATATCTGGACAACTTATTCAGCGAGCTGTGCGATACAATGATCTAACTCCCTGATCAAAGAATTTATTTTGAGCTTTGCTTCTGTTTTATTTTTATCACTGCCCAGCATGCTATTTGCCAGTTTCAGGGATTCGTATTTCTCCTCCCAGAGCATTATGGAGTTTTTGGCAAGATCGCGGTCATCCTTTACGGATTCCAGTTCCTCTTCCAACCTTTTATTAGCAAGACTGAGTAGTTCCAACTTGTGCAACAGCTTGCTCATTTTGTTTTCCAAGGAATCGACAATCCCTACCAATTCACTCATTTGCAAAATATCATGCGTTAGAGACAAAGTTAAGAATCATCGTGTGACTTCGCAATAGTTTTTTCCATAATTATTGAAGTAATACTTTAGCAAATTAAGAGGTAATCCTTGCCTTACAGAGTGCAACCAAACCGGCCTAAATACGGAATGCCGGGTCTTCTACCCCCTGCCGGGTCCCGCCAACTCACTTCGGCTCAAACAAAGATCTCCGTCGGTCAGCGCGCTAAGGATACAGCGTAGAGTGTTTCATGATTTCAGACCGATTATTTAATTTCGCAATAACTTAACAGCTATGAGGATACACCTATTATGCCTGCTGACCCTGGTTGGAATGATGGTACAAGGTCAGGCAGAATACCCAAAAGACAGTTTCAGATCACCACTCGATATACCGCTCATTCTTGCCGGTACTTTTGGCGAACTCAGGTCGGATCACTTTCATGCAGGTATCGATATAAAAACTCAGCAGAGACAGGGCTTGCCGGTCTATGCTATAGCTGATGGAACGGTTTCGAGGATCAAAGTTTCACACTGGGGATACGGTAAAGCGCTTTACCTGGCTCATCCCAACGGCCATACATCGGTTTATGCCCATTTGCAGAAGTTTTCTCCGGAAATAGAGTCCTATATCAAAAGGATACAATATGAGAGAAGATCCTACGAGGTTGAAGTATTTCCGGATTACGGAGAATTGAATGTCAAAAAAGAAGATCTCATTGCCTATACCGGCAACACGGGAGGATCCTCGGGGCCTCATTTGCATTTCGAGATCAGAAACAGTCTTACAGAAAAGCCAACTAACCCTTTGTTATATGGTTTTGAAGTGCGCGACGCCACCAACCCGACGCTCACCGAACTCTATGCCTATCCCCTGTCGGAAAACAGTCAGGTAAACCAAAGTCAGAACAAGGTAAAAATACCCATCAACAGGCAAGCCGACGGCACTTACAGGGCAGATAAGATCTATGCCCTGGGCACCATAGGTTTTGGCGTGGTTACCTATGACAGGCAGGACCTGGCTGCTAATAAGAACGGGGTATTCTCGGTACGACAAAAAGTGAACGGGAAGCTTTATACCGATTATGAATTTAAATCCTTTTCCTTTAAAGAGAGCAGATACATCAATACCCTCATAGATTACGAGCATTTTAGCAACTATCGAAAAAGGATCCAGAAGTGCTTCAAAGTGGAAGGCAACCAACTGGGCATTTACAACTCTCTGTATAACGACGGTAAGATCGAAGTGCGTGAGGGACTCACCTACCAGGTTCAGATAGAAATAGCCGACCTGGACGGCAACCAGGTCATTGTTCAGCTTCCGGTGGAAGGAAAGAATCAGCCGATACTGAACAACAAGGAAATTGAAAGGACCGATTATTATCTCATTGCATCCAGGCCAAATAACTATCAATTGGGCAATGCCAGTATTTATTTTCCGGCCGATACGTTTTATGACGACTTTTACCTCAATCTGGAAGAACGTTCGGATACCTTAAGGATCCACGATCATACAGTTCCGGCCCACAGACGGTTTACAGTCAGTTTTGATGTGAGCCGATACAGTCCGGAAGAAAGAGAAAAAATGTTTATCGCCCGTTTAGACAAGAAGAATCGACCAGATTATCAATCCACCTACAAGAGGGGAACCACCTTTTCAACCAAGACAAGACACCTGGGCACCTTTACCCTGGCGCAGGATACCATTGCCCCAAAGATCAGATCCAAGAATTTTAAGGATAACCAGTGGCTTACCAATTACAAGTATCTCAGCTTGATGATTTCAGATGACCTGAGCGGTATTAAAAGCTATGATGCCCACTTGAACGGGGAGTGGATTTTGATGGAATACGAGCCGAAAAAGAAAACGATCACCTATAATTTTGACGATAAAATCCTCGATAAAAAGCAATGCGAATTAAAAGTTGTCGTTACCGATAATGTAGGGAACACAACAACTTTTAACAGCTCTTTTTACAGAAATTGATTTTTTGAATTGTCCGAGGCTTTTATACACACTCTTTTTGTTGTGCTCTGTTCTGTATTGCGGAGCTCAAACAGCTACCGTTACCGGAGTGGTCTTAGATGAAAATCAATCGCCTCTGCAGGGCGTTCACGTAACCAGCGGGCCGTTCGGTAGCTATACGGATGAGAATGGTTTCTACCTCCTGCAGGTCAGTTCAGACAAGGAGATTAGTATTAGCTTCTCCCACCTGGGCCACAAAGCTGTGGTTCTGGAAGATCTTACTCTCAATACCAATGAAACCTTTGCTTTCAATCCCTTAATGAGCACAGAAGCCGTCCAGGTAGACGGTGTTATTGTCACTCCCACCGGCGAACGCAGTGTAGATGGTATTATTAGTTTTACCCCAAAAACCGCCCTTAATATTCCCGGCGCCAATCCAGGGTTGGAAAATGTCCTCAAACTTTTGCCCGGAGTTTCGTCGAATAACG
>JBPEXP010000060.1:0-27561 GCA_052031475.1 Flavobacteriaceae bacterium
TTTTACTTAATTACAATGTAAATATAGGTTGGAGAAAGCTGGTGGATAAATTTTTGTTGTCAACCCATCTGATCTTGTTGTGAAAATTATAAAGTGTTCATTTCCAACGATGAACTGCACAACTATGCCTATTCGGCTGTGTATTCGTCTAAGTTTTCAGGGTAGAGGAAATTGTTATATGGAAATCTGCTGATGTGAATGCTCCTTACTTCTAGATAAAGCATCTTCCTGAATTCATCGAGGTTTTCCTTTTTCAGGGCTGAAATGAAGATCACCTTATTGGCCAGTTTTTGCATCCAGGTCTTTTTCCATTCCTCGATGGTAAAGTGTTTGGATGTCCTCACAGTAACCAGATCGTCCTCATCCAGGCTTTCCTGTTCGTATTGATCGATCTTGTTAAAGACCATAATACTTTGCTTGTCGGCGCAGCCAATCTCCTCAAGCACTCGATTGACAGACTCTATATGTTCTTCAAAATTGGGATGCGAGATATCTACTACATGCAGCAGTAAATCAGCCTCTCTTACCTCATCCAGTGTGCTTTTAAAACTTTCGACCAGTTGGGTGGGTAGCTTGCGGATAAATCCTACGGTATCACTTAATAAAAAGGGCAGATTTCCGAGCACAACCTTGCGTACCGTAGTATCAAGGGTAGCAAAAAGCTTGTTTTCAGCAAATACATCGCTTTTGCTGATCACATTCATCAGGGTAGATTTGCCTACATTGGTATAGCCCACCAGGGCTACTCTTACAAGGGCACCACGATTGCTGCGTTGGGTGCCCATCTGCCTGTCTATCTTGCTGAGCTTCTCCTTCAGCAGGGCAATGCGGTCCCGTACGATCCGTCGGTCAGTTTCAATTTCCCGTTCACCGGGTCCCCTCATACCAATACCCCCTCTTTGCCTTTCAAGGTGGGTCCATAATCCAGCCAGCCTGGGCAGTAAATATTCGTATTGGGCGAGTTCTACCTGGGTTCTGGCATAGCTGGTTTTAGCACGTTGGGCAAATATGTCCAGGATAAGTCCCGTTCTATCCAGGATCTTACAACGCAGCTGCTTTTCAATATTCCTTTGCTGAACCGGTGTGAGCTCGTCGTCAAAAATAACGCTGCCCACCTCGTGTTCCTTTACAAACTCCTCTACTTCCTGCATCTTCCCAGACCCGATGAAGGTCCTGGGATTAGGTACATCAATCCTCTGAACAAAGCGCTTGATCACTTCGCCTCCAGCCGTATAGGTGAGGAACTCTAACTCATCCAGGTATTCCTCAACTTTGGTCTCCTCCTGCTTCTTGTGTATAACGCCGATTAAAACGGCCTTCTCGTACTCGTTCTGCTTCTTCTCCAGCATAGAATTAAATAAAGTACAAAGCTAATCAATCCTCAAAAATGAGCTTTTTGTAATTTTAAACTTTAAGATTGGCTTCATGCTCTTATCATTCATTAAGAAAAAAAGGAAAAAAGACCGATTCACCATAGCCTTTTACAACCTTGAAAATCTATTCGATACCAAAGATGATCCGACCAAGCTGGATGATGATTTTACCCCGGATGGATTTAAGAAATGGACTAAAAAGCGCTATAAAAAGAAGCTCTTCAAACTAGCCAAAACTATTTCGAGGATTGGGCGTAAAACTACAGGCAGCCCACCTGTAATTATCGGTGTGGCAGAAGTGGAGAACAAGCGTGTTGTGAAAGACCTGCTTAATTCTAAACCTTTAAGAGACCAGCCCTACGAATTTGTTCATTTTGATTCTCCCGACGAACGAGGGATAGACACCGCCCTGCTCTTTCACAAAGACCATTTCACCATAAGCAGACGGCAAAGAATACCGCTTTTAGTAAACAATGAAAACGGGATCAGGGATGCTACACGCGATATCCTCTATGTACATGGCCAACTGAACGGAGAAGAGGTGCACTTCTTTGTAAATCACTGGCCATCGCGTAGAGATGGTGCAGATCTCACCGAGCACAAAAGGGTGAAGGCAGCACAAACGCTATTAGATTTTGTAAGCGTGCTGGAAAGTGAAGCCCGTGTACAGAACCTGATCATCATGGGCGATTTCAACGACGGGCCTGCATCGAGAAGTATAGAATACCTGGTTTCGGAAAGGCAACTTTACAATCCTATGGCCAAATTGCTGTCACCGGAACGGGGGAGTGCTAATTATCGCCGTATCTGGTCCTTATTTGATCAGATCATCATATCTCATTCATTTTTCAATTACGAGAAGGGCAGTCATAGTTTCAGCAAGGCAGATATTTTTGACGACCATTCCCTGGCCATCTGGAAGGGCAGGTTCAAAGGAAATCCGTTCAGGACCTATGCCGGTAGAAAGTATAAAGGGGGTTTTAGCGATCACTTTCCTGTTTATATCCAGCTGGATTATCACAGATAAGATCAGCCAACGCGCAGAATTTCCTCATCCGTTAACACGGCCTCATTCCTGAGGCGTAAAAAAACCTGGGCAAGGGTGATCACATCCAGTTCGCAATAACTGATAATGCGATCCACATCTTGATCTTCATAGTAAACATCCCTTACCATACTTCCGTCCATATCGTCCTTTGGGGAAGGAATCCCGAGAACATGTGCCAGAAGCTTCAGGGAGGTATAATGTTTAAAATCTCCAAACTTCCACAACTCCATGGTATCTAAATGGGGTATTTCCCAGGGCTTTTTCCCGAACAGATCCAGCTTGTAGGGCAGGCTGATCCCGTGGATAAGCATCCGGCGCGCCAGGTAAGGAAAATCAAATTCTTTCCCATTATGGGCACAGAGCAGGTTTTTCGGTTTGCTGAAATGGCTGTTCAACAAAAGCTTAAATTCCTTCAGTATGCTTTTTTCTTCACCGTGAAAACTTTTAATCCTGAAACTCCGCACATCCTGCTTCAGATTAAAAAAACCCACTGAAACACAAATGATCCTGCCAAATTCTGCCCAGATCCCGGCGCGTTCATAAAATTCTTCGGGAGTGTATTCTTCTTTTCTCTGGTACTCGGTTTTCTGTGCCCAAAGATTCCTGGTAGCCTCGTCCAGCGATGAATAGTCAGGGCTTTGAGGTACGGTCTCAATGTCTAGGAACAATATGTCTTCAAGCTTTAATTTATTCAGCATAGCCTTACTTATAATGAGCAAAGGAACCATAAACATAGTTAAGCCGTATGCAGCAGGTCTACAGTCTATTAAAAGATACGAACAAAACGCAGAATGGTGGGCCTTGCGATCATTTATCATGCTTATTTGCGTATCTTGTGAGGCCAATAAAAATTGCATGAAAACGGCTTATTGGATTCTGTTGCTGGCGGGCTGCTCTTTGTTTTGGAACTGCTCTGACGATAATATCGGTGAGCGCGACCTGGAGATAGCTATTGAGATACCGGATTTTCAACTTCTCGGGGAAGATGAAAACAGTGTATACAGGTACAGCTATGACTCGGAAAGCGATGAAGGAACTGCCACCAATATCACGCAGGAGGATAATATAGACCGATTCTATATTTCACTAAGACAGGTGAGCGATGTGCTGGCGTTCTTCAGCCTGGCAGACGGCAACTTTTCACTAACATTGAAAGACCTGAATGCCAGTGGCACCGTCTCCATTGAGAATTTCATATCCATCAGCTCGGAAAGATCCATTATCTGGGGGGCCACTACCGAGTCACAGATCATCATGGCCAATTACAGCCCACCCAATTCCGGCGCCCTGTTTATCAGGACCCAGGAAATTGAGGATGGAAGTTTTGTAGACACTCCCCTGGCTACCAATGTATTTACTACTTCACAACCTTTGTACTTCCAGCAAAGATTGTTTGTCACCTATTTGGATAATAACGATCAGTATAATTTATTAGTTGTTGATACAGAGACACTTGACATCATCAGAACCTTTGAATTTGGAGATCAATCTCCCGGAATCCTGATCGACTCCAATGGGGAGTTGGTCTTGCTTTTGAGTGATGGAAATCTCTTTACCAGGGAAATATACGCTGTAAACACGATGGAATTAATCGAGATGAGTTCCTTTAGCCTGAACCAATTTTTGGGAACCGGACCGTTGGATGCCTACCTGGTTGACGAGAGGTTGTATTATTTGTTCTCTTTAGTTCAGCCTTCACCGGTTGCATCGGCTCCTGCTTTTTTTGATTTTTCCAGCGGTGAGAACGGCATCACCGATATTCTTGAGATCCGTGAAATGGTCAGGGATCAGATCGGGTCCGAAACCACCCCTACAGCCTTCGGATTTGACGTCCAAAGCAGGACTTTCTTCATGGGATATGCAAAGAATAATTCTTCTTCGGGATTTGATGGAGGGGTCATGGTCATCAGCGAAAATGGTGAGCTCATTGAGGTGATAGAATTGCCCTTCGTACCCACATATTTTATAAGATCCTGATAAATCGGGCATATCGACTACCTGGTTTGTCTCGCTAAACCACACTTACGGTACCTGAAGTCAAGGGCACAGCCAAGTGGGTCTTCTCCATCGATAAACTGCCTGATTGAGGCGCATTGCGAGACAATTATCAGGCCCGTCAGACTAGTTGGTCTGTCATTGTTGGAAGAGCGACTGCTGCCTGGAAGGACTCTCGTGGTTTAACAGCCATTTTTTGCGGTGCAGTCCACCCGCATATCCGGTAAGTGATCCGTCCGAACCAATGACGCGATGACATGGAATTGCGATCCAAATGGGGTTCTTTCCATTAGCAGCTGCCACAGCCCTGATCGCTTTAGCATCACCTAATCTTTTGGCGAGTTCTAAATAAGAAAGCGTTCTGCCATAGGGTATCTCCAGCAATGCCTGCCATACCTTCTTTTGGAAGTCGGTACCTGATGGATTTAATTTGAAGGAAAACCGGGTCCTGCTGCCTTGAAAATATTCTTCTAACTGGGTAGCTGCTTCCTTAAGGGCTTCGGGAAAATTTGTAGTTTCTTCAGTGGATTCATCCAGGACTTCAATGGATTGTATCCCATCTTCATCGCCCTTAATCCGGGCGGACCCGAGCGGAGTTTGAATTTTGGCAATATCCATCTATTATTCGATAATACCGGTTCTCTTTGCTCTTGCTTCCCAATTTTTGCGGGCCAGCATTTGAAGATCTGCTACATGGTCACTTTCATCCATGATCTCAAGACCTAACAGCGTTTCAATGACGTCTTCCATGGTAACCAGGCCGCTTACAGAACCGTATTCGTCTACCACCAACGCGATATGTTCTCTTTTAGCAATGAGGGTTTCAAATAATTGAGGTATGGGCGTATCCCGCTTGGTAACCAGGATATCCCTTCTGATCTTAGAAAGCGGTACGGCACCATTATCGTTGATCAATTCCTCCAATACATTGTCTTTCAGCACATAGCCTGTTATCATATCCTCTCCTTCCCCGTAAATTGGAATACGGGAAAAACGCAGTTTAGGGTTTTCCTCAAAAAATTCTTCAATACTGGTATTTTCCTGGGCTATTTTCATCACAGCCCTGGGAGTCATGACATCTTTGGCAAAAACCTGGTCAAATCGCAGCAGGTTTTTAATGACTTTAGATTCAGCTTCCTGAAAAACCCCTTCCTCCTGGGCGATATCTGCCATAGCCGTAAACTCTTCCCGGCTCAATACGCTGCCATGCACGCCTTTCTTTCCTATAAGCCTTGTAAAAAGCTGTAAAAGCCACATAAGCCCGGTCCAGTTCATTGCCCACACCATGGCATTTAAAGCGCGTGTAGAAAATGCAGTGAGCCGCTTCCAATAGGTGGCTCCAAGGGTCTTGGGAATGATCTCTGAAAGTACCAGTACCAAAATGGTCATTACCGCCGATACGGCTCCTACCATGATCTCCTCGGTAAATGTAATTCCGAAAATACTTCGCGTCTGGCTGCCATAGGCATCGGCATAAGCCACCTTTGCCTGCACGCCCACCAGGATGGCACCCACTGTATGGGCCACCGTATTGAGCGTTAAAATGGCGATTAGCGGCTTGTCTATATCCGTTTTAAGTTTTTCGAGCGCTTCGGCATAAGATTTCCCTTCCCCTTTTTTAACATTGATGTAAGTAGGAGTTACACTGAGCAAAACAGCCTCCAGGATAGAACACATAAATGAAAAAAAGATGGCAATGAAGGCGTAGAATAAAAGTAATCCCATGGGAAGAGTTTCTCGTCGCTAATGTAGCAATAAATTAACACTTTAAGACCTTGTGAAGTACTGATAAAAAAGCTCCTGGAGGGCAACCCTGATATTTAAATCATAGAGCATCCGGTGTGTTCTGCTGGGATAGACCCGGTTGGAAAGAAAAATAAATACCAATTGGTTTTCTGGATCAGCCCATACAAATGTTCCCGTAAAACCGCTGTGGCCGAAACTTTCCGGACTTGCTGAAGGAGCGGGATAGGCATCATTGATCCCCAATTCGCTGTTATTTAGGAGGGGCTTATCAAAACCCAACCCTCTGCGATTATCATTTTCCGGAAATTGTACCCGGGTGAATTCCCTGACTGTATTGGCAGAGAGGAGTTGCTGTCCATGAAAGCTTCCAAAATTCTGATAGAATTGCATCATTTTATAAACGGCTTCGGCAGTGCCAAAGAGCCCTGCATTCCCGGAAATTCCGCCCATTAATGAGGCATTCTCATCGTGAACCCAGCCTTTTACCAGTGTTTTTCTATAGGTTGTGTCAAGTTCCGTGGGTACAACAGCATAGGGTAGATTCTTTTTCTCAGGATTATAGACCAATTGAGTAATGCCAAGGGGAAGAAAAAAATCCTTATAAAGCAGATACTCCATATGATGCCCTGTGAGATCCTTAATGAGTTCCGGGAATATAAGGAAGGCCAGCCCGGAGTATTTATATATTTGATCAGGATCTACTTCAGACCGATCTACCGCACGCAACATTTTCTTTACGAAACGATTTTTCACATAGAGTTGATCATAGGCCTGGTTTTGAAATCGGAGGTTTTCACTATTTCTGACATATCTGGACTTGATGCCTTTTTTGTCCAATACTTCGTTCAGGAAAACAATATAGGGCTTCAAGCCTGCCTGGTGGGCCAGTATCTGCCGCAGGCTGAGGTCTTTTTTGTCTGCCTTGTTTCTCCAGGGTTTCCAATAAGTACTGAACGGAATATCCAGATCCAAAAGACCCTCTTCGTATAATTTCATCAAAACCGGCAACGGACCAATAATCTTGGTTACGGAAGCCAGATCGTACAAATGGTTCAGTCTAACCGGAACAAGGCTGTCGTAGGTGTGAAAACCATAGGCCTGGTGATGGACCACACGGCCCTTATAGGCAACGAGAAGTTGGGCGCCGGGAAAAGCCTGCTTCCTAATACCATGGTTAATAATCGAGTCTACACGAGATGTCAGATCAGATGCGGGATCGAAGGTTGAAGGTGCTGAATCCGTTGATATGATGACAGCTTCGTTGTGCTGTGCAGAGGCAGAAAAAAGTAATATACCAATCAGTATATTTACCAATAATTTCATTATCAATGATTTGCAAATGAATAGCAGGGAATCATCGGCTCTAATTTATCCGAGCAATCGAACCACATCCCTGGCGAAGTAACTGGCTATAATATCGGCTCCGGCCCTTTTAATGGCCATCAATTGCTCCATAACGATGGCATCGTGGTCTAGCCAGCCCTGGGCGGCAGCTGCTTTGATCATGGAATATTCTCCCGAGACCTGGTATACGGCAATAGGAACATTTACTGCCTGGCGAATTTCCCGTACAATATCGATATAGGTGATACCTGGTTTTACCATAATGATGTCTGCGCCTTCCTCAATATCCAGCCTGGCTTCCTTAATGGCTTCCATCCTGTTGGCCGGATCCATCTGGTAGGATTTTTTGTCTCCCGGAACCTCTTTTTCCTTTACCGGGGCAGAATCAAGGGCATCCCTAAAAGGTCCGTAGAATGCGCTGGCGTATTTGGCGCTATAACTCATGATGCCCGTATTGATCAGTTCTTCATCCTCCAGGGCTTCCCTGATGATCTTGATGCGTCCATCCATCATATCGCTGGGAGCCACAAAATCCGCACCGGCCTTGGCATGTGAAACACTCATTTCTGCCAGGATCTCACTGGTTTCATCGTTGAGGATCTGTCCCTGGGCAACAATTCCGTCATGGCCGAGCGAAGAATATGGATCCAGCGCTACATCGCTCATGACCAGCATATCCGGGCAGGCATTCTTCACCGTGCTAATTGCCCGTTGCATCAGTCCGTGTTCGTTCAGGGCTTCTGTACCTGCATTATCCTTTAAATCCTCGGGGACCTTAACAAAAAGCAGGACCGCACAAAGTCCCATATTCCACAATTCTCGGGTCTCTTTCTCAAGATTGTCCAGACTTAGCCTGTAATATCCCGGCATGGAGGGGATCTCTTCTTTTACTCCATGACCTTCTACTACAAAAAGCGGCACGAGGAAATCATCCGGGGTGATGACCGTTTCCCTGACCAGTCTTCGGATACTTTCAGATGTTCGCAGCCGGCGGCCTCTTTTTAAAGGATACATAATTAATTACTTGTAATTAAAGTTAGTCTATTTAGAAAAAAGTAGAATCTATTTCACCGATTAAATAAAGTACGGCCCGCCCGCCGATCTTTACCCGTGGCGCAGCGTACTCGCAGCTCAAATTACCTCCTCTAGGCGAGATCTGACGTGCCGTAAGTTGATGTTTCCCCAGCCTGTTGGCCCAGTAGGGCGTCAGCGTGGTATGTGCGGAACCGGTCACCGGGTCTTCAGGTATACCGGATTGTGGCGCAAAGAATCGGGATACAAAGTCGTGATCACGCCCTGGCGCAGTAACAATAACGCCCCTGGCGTCTACCTTGTTCAGCATAAGGAAATCCGGGGATAATCCCTCAATATCCTCCTGACTTTCATATACCAGCATATAATCCGTCTTTCCCTGCCAGCTTTCGAGGGGTTCTTTGCCAATGGCCCTGTTGATATCCGGATGGTTATTCACTTTCTTAAGATCATCGGCCGGAAAGTCCATAACAAGCAGGCCATCCTCAGTTTTTCTAACACTGAGAGGTCCGCTGCGTGGCGAGTGGAAATCAATGAGATCTTTTTGGTAGTCTTCCTGCTCGAACAAGACGAAGGCCGAAGCCAAAGTGGCATGACCACAAAGATCTACTTCCAACTCCGGGGTAAACCACCTAATCTCAAACCGCTCTTTGGACGGAACAACAAAAGCCGTCTCTGCCAGGTTGTTCTCCATGGCAATTTGTTGCATCCATTGATCCTCAGGCCATTCTTTTAGAATACAAACGGCAGCCGGATTTCCTTCAAAAACCCTTTCTGCAAAAGCATCAACCTGGTAAATCTTTTGTTTCACTTTCCTAGTATGTTTTGTGTCAAACCCAATTCCTCGGTTTTTTTAGCACCTGGATCAGTTGATCCTCTTCGCTACCGGCTTCAATTTGGTGGTCATATCGCCACTGAACCCGTGGCGGAAGGCTCATCAAAATGCTTTCAATCCTGCCGTTGGTCCGCAATCCAAACAAGGTGCCCTTGTCATGCACTAAATTGAATTCTACATATCGCCCACGCCTGATCTCCTGCCAGTTCCTCTGCTGTTCGGTGAAATGGAGTTCCTTTCTGCGCTCCACAATAGGAAGATATGCTTTTAGAAAACTGTCTCCTGATTCTTTAACAAAAGAATACCACTGTTCCAATGACTTTTCAGAAGAGGGTCTCAAATAATCGAAGAAAAGACCTCCAATTCCACGACCTTCGTCTCGGTGTGTATTCCTGAAATAGGCATCGCACTTTGCCTTGTATTCCTCATAAAATCTTGGATCATGGGCATCACAAACCTCTTTGCAGATCTGATGAAAATGCACGGCATCTTCCTCAAATAGATAATAGGGGGTAAGGTCTAAGCCCCCGCCAAACCATTGATCCACAATAGTGCCATTCTGATCGTACATTTCAAAATACCTCCAATTGGCATGTACTGTGGGAACCATTGGATTGAGTGGATGGAGCACCAGGCTCAAGCCGCATGCAAAAAAGTCCACATCACCCACATCAAAATATTGTTGCATGCTCTCTGGTAATTTTCCGTGAACCGCAGAAATATTAACCCCGCCTTTTTCAAAAACACCGCCGTCCTCTATCACACGCGTCCTGCCACCACCCCCTTCCGGGCGTTCCCAAAGATCTTCCCTGAAGCCGGCTTTCCCATCCAATGCTTCGAGACCAGAGGTAATGGTGTCCTGCAATTGCTCAATATGTTGATAAAACCTGTCCTTCATCCTAATTGCATATTTTCAAGGTGCACTAATTGATCTTCACCAACTGGCCTTAAATCTTCCAGCTTTTCAATCCGAAGCGAACTTTCTGCCCGCGATTTTATCAGATTGACAATTTCTTCTTCACGGTAATGAGGGTTGTGCCTGTAAAGGTACAAACCAACCCCGTTGTTGTGAAGATCCATTTCTCTTGCCAGAGGTCTGTTCGGGAATAGATCTTCATGCAGGTCTGTCAGCTTCCGGGCCCATTCTATACTCTGATCTTTGGATTTGAAATGTTTCCTGCAATTTGCTGCAATGAGATAAGTCCACAATGCATGTCTGAATGCATTGGCCTCCGTATTTTTATGATGCCATTTGCCATAAAGATCCGAAGCAATCCTGACACTGCGCCTGGTAGACTTCCAGCTGGGCCAAACCCTTGTAATATTTACCGCGGAAACCTTGAAGAGATTCCAGAACTGGCGAAATTTTAAACTTCTTACAAAGCCCCAAAATCTCATCTATTCTTTATAATTCTTAACGGTTTCTATAAAGGCAGAAACGCTCTCTAAAGGAATGTTGGGCAAAATGCCATGTCCTAAATTGACGATGTATTTATCCTTGCCAAAATCCCTGATCATTTGTTCTGTAAGCATTCTAATTTCGGCCGGTGAAGAATAAAGCCTTGCCGGATCCAGATTGCCCTGCAGGCTGATATTCCCGCCTGTAAGATAACGCGCATTCCGTGCACTGCAAGTCCAGTCTACACCAAGCGCTGAGGCTCCGGTTCTCGCAAGCTCGTTCAGGGCAAACCAGCAACCTTTTGCAAAGACCACCACGGGTACTTCCTTGGCAAGGGCCTGGGTGATCTGCCTGATATAAGGCAGCGAGTAATCGTTGTAATCCTCGGGCGAAAGCATGCCTCCCCAGGAATCAAATAACTGGATGACGTGTACACCGGCTTTCACTTTGGCTTTCAGATAGGCAATGGTGGTATCGGTGATCTTTTGCAGCAGTCGGTGGGCTGCCAGGGGATCACTAAAACAAAATTCTTTGGCCTTATCAAAAGATTTACTGCCCTTACCCTGCACACAATAGCACAATATGGTCCACGGCGCACCTGCAAAACCGATAAGAGGAACCTGGTCATCAAGCTTTTCAAGGGTCATTCTGATGGCATCCATCACATAGCCCAGCGATTCTTCCACATCGGGTATTTCAATCTGGTCCACATCGGCTAAGGTGCGGACCGGATTTGGAAAGAAAGGCCCGATATCTTCTTTCATCTGAACTTCTATGTTCATCGCCTGGGGGATGACCAGGATGTCGCTAAACAAGATCGCCGCATCCATACCAAATCGACGTATGGGTTGTACGGTAATTTCGGAAGCCAGTTCCGGTGTCTGACACCTTGTAAAGAAATCGTATTTCTTCCTGATCTCCATGAACTCCGGCAAATAGCGCCCGGCTTGCCGCATCATCCATACCGGGGGTCTTTCAACGCTTTCTCCCTTAAGGGCCTGTAATAAGAGGGTATTCTTCATATAAAATTCAGCTTCTCTTTAAATAATAATCAACTGCCACCTCCAACACGCTTTCTATGCTCTGCCTGGGTGATACCACCACCTCGCTGCTGTGCCTGGCGGCTTCACCTGCGGTGGTGTCTCCAATACAGAAGGCCGTGCTCTCTTCCATAGAATTTAGCTTGCTGAAACTTTGCACGGCACTTGGACTAAAAAACAGAATGCCGTCAAAACGATGCTTCAACTTTTGGCTGTTATCAAGAGTATGGTAGGCAATGGCTTCTTTGAATGTTATGGAACTTTCCTGGAGAATTCTGGGAAGATCGTCCCTTCTCCTATTGCCGCAAATGAATAAAAAAGAGGTGTTTTGGTGATTTTTAGCCAAAAACTCGGCCAATTCCCTGGAATTTTTCGACATTTTGAGCACTTTCAGCCCATTTTCTTCCAAAAGAGCTCCGGTCTTGCGACCAACGCAAAAACAAGGTTTGGATAGAGCTTCTTTTCTTTTTTCAGGCAGCGGGAGATCATCCAGTATCCTGAGAAATCCCCTGACTGCATTTTGGCTGGTAAAGATGTAGGCCATGCTTGAAAGATCCAGTTCAAACTTCTGAAATGAAATTTCAATGGCGTTGTAGTCCTGGTATTCAAAGCCATGGCTTTCTACCAGGCTACGCTGTCTTGGTGCTAGGATTTTGGTAGATAGGATCCTGGTCATTGGCCTGGCTGCATTTTTATTTCCTGCATAATGGCGTCACCACCGGCAGCGAGTATTTTTCTGGCACATTTCCTGCCAAATCCTGCCGAGTCTTCCAGCTCTATATCCTCCTCAAGAGTCAACAACTTTTCTCCGGTGGGCAAGCCAAGACATCCCCTGAAGTGAATCTTGTCACCGGATATCTCTGCAAGCGCCCCGATGGGTGCAGAACAACCTCCCTCGAGTTCCTGGAGAAATTCCCTTTCAATCCGCGTACAGATCTGACTCTCATGATCATTTAGGGCCGATAATATTTCGCGCAACTCAGTGTCTTTCTCAAGTGCAGCCACCACGATGGCACCCTGGGCCGGTGCAGGGATCATCCATCTTAATTCAACGTGATTTTCGGGCATGAGTTCCAATCTTTCCAGTCCGGCTGCAGCAAAAATTGCCGCATTCCACTCATTTTCTTCCAACTTCCTTAACCGGGTTGGTACATTTCCCCTGAGGTCCTCCACTTCGTGCAGCGGATAGCGGTAGAGCCATTGGGATTTTCTACGGAGACTGCCCGTAGCTATAATGCCTTCTTCATTAAGAAAATCCAATCCTTTATGGACAAGCACGTCCCTGGGGTTGGATCGCTTAAGAACAGCGGCTTCAACAATACCCCTGGGAAGCCTGGTAGGGACATCTTTTAAGGAATGCACGGCCATGTCTACCTGTTCATTGAGCATGGCGAGGTCCAGGGCACGGGTAAAAATCCCGGTAATACCCATTTCGTAAAGTGGAATAGACGTTTGCAGGTCGCCGTCAGACTTAACTTCTATGATTTCAGATTCTACCTCTTGCTCCAGCAGTAAATGCTGTACAGTCCGGGCCTGCCATAGTGCGAGTTCACTATCGCGGCTGCCTATCCGGATAACCCTGTTCATGGGCTTTCAACTTCTAATTGAAATACTTTTTGGATCAGCTCGAGGCTCTCATCGGCATCGATATCCGATTCTTTTAGATGATTGGCGAAGTGTTTGGTGATCTGATGGATAATGCGGTCCGAGACCATATCGGCCTGTGCTGCATTGAATCCCTTGATCTTTTTAGACTGAAAGTCGATTTCCTCTTCTTTCATGGTCTTTAATTTTTTCTTCAGCGCCTTGATTACAGGTACAAATTTCCTGGTCTCCAGCCATTGGATAAACTCGCTCTTTACCTCGGCGATGATGGCCTGGGCCTCAGGAACCTGTTCTTTTCTTCTTTCGAGGGTCTCATCCGTCATCTGGCTCAGATGGTCCAGGTGAAGCAGGGAAACATTCGGGAGGTCTGTTACATCCTGATGCACATTTTTGGGGATAGAAAGGTCCAGGATCAGCAGTGGCCGGTCTGTATGAATAATTTCTTTGGATATCGTCGGGCTATGTGAGGCTGTGGCAACGATAAGGATGTCGGTGTTGCGGATCTCCGTCTGCAAATCACCGTAATCCCGAACCGTTACACGGAACTTACCCGCCACTTTTTCAGCTTTATCCTTAGTCCTGTTGATAAGTGTTATATGGTGATTACCTGTATGCTTGATGAGATTCTCACAGGTATTCCTACCTATCTTGCCCGTGCCAAACAACAGAATACTCTTGTCTGCCACATCTTTGACGTTCTTCAGGATATATTGGACGGATGCAAACGCTACGGAGGTGGCTCCGCTGGAAAGATTTGTTTCGTTCTTTACCCGCTTGCTCGCCTGGATGACCGAATTACATAGTCTTTCGAGAAAGTGGTTAGTCAGACCGTATTTCTTGGATCGCTGAAAACTGCGTTTAAGCTGACTGATGATCTCAAAGTCTCCCAGGATCTGGCTGTCCAGTCCCGTGCCCACCCGGAACAGGTGATCTATAGCTTCGTAATTTTTTAACACGTAGGCTACCTCCTGAAATTCCTCAACAGTACCCGAGGAGTGATCGCAAAGTAATTTGATCAGTTGGAAGGGGTGCTGTGCAAAGCCGTGGAGTTCTGTTCTGTTACATGTAGATATGATCAGTACACTATCAAGGCCCTGCTCTTCGGCAGCCTGTAGTATGGCGTCCATTGAAGACGGATCAAGGCTGAACTTTCCCCTGATGTCTGCATTGGCCTTCTTGTAGCTGAGTCCTACGGTGTAGAATGAATGATGCCGAGAAATATTGTAAGCCTTCATGTACTTTTTTGAGCATGACAAAAATAACTGCTCTTCCAAAGCAAAAATAACGCTTCAGGAACAATTAATATCGTTCTAAGTTTTTAATTTATAGAAATAGGCAATTTTGAGATGAATACGCTACATTTGCCGTAAACATTGAGATTATATTTAGATTTATTTAGAAAGAATCTAAATAAAGAATAAAATATTTTGGATGTATGAATGATAAAAATGTCGTTCTAGGTTCGGACGAGGAATTGCGCCTCGAACAGGGTTTTTACATACTTAGACTTCAGAATGATTCTCCGGTTACCAAGCGGATCAGCAGGGAGATAGACCGGAGTTTTATTCAATTCCACTTTTGTTTGAAGGGCGGCGCTAAATTTGTCTTCAACCAGGGGAATTACGCTTTGGAGATCAACGATGAACACTCATTGCTGTTGTACAACCCCAATCAGGATCTACCTTTAAACCTGGAGCTTCAACCGCAGAGCTGGCTGGTTTCTGTGGTGATGACCATCAGGAAATTCCACGCTCTTTTTTCGAGGGAGGCAGACTATATTCACTTTTTAAGCGGGGACAACAAAGACAAAAAATACTACGCCAGGGAATCCATAAGCCCGGCAGTGGCGGTCATCCTCAGCCAGATATTCAATTTTAATTTACATCCTTCTGTCCGTGACCTCTTTCTGAGGGCCAAAGTTTACGAACTGATGTCTTTGTATTTTAATAGAAGTGCAGATACTGATGTGGAAAACTGCCCCTTCCTGGTTGATGAAGACAACGTGAAACGCATTCGAAAGGCCAAAGAGATCATCATAGCCCAAATGGCCGAACCGCCCAGTCTGGCTGAATTATCGGAACAGATTGGCCTTCCCCTCAAAAAACTCAAAGAAGGCTTTAAACAGATCTATGGAGAACCTGTCTATGGATTTCTCTTTGAATACAAAATGGATTATGCCCGCAAGATGCTCGAATCGGGACAATACAACGTCAATGAAGTGGGCCACAGGGTGGGATACAGCACAGCCAGTCATTTTATCGCAGCCTTTAAGAAGAAATACGGAACCACGCCGAAGAAATACCTGATGTCCCTGTCTAATTAGCATACTTCTTTTATCTTTATTAGCCTGAATTTTTTAGCCTAAATCCCGGGAACATGATAAGGAATCTAAGGTTTACTGCAGTATTTCTGCTCTCGTTTTTTATCCTGAATTGCCAGTCCGATCAAGCGGATGACAACTTTGATCCCAACCTGGATCAAATCCTCGTATTTACCAAAACGGCTGGCTTCAGGCATGCTTCCATAGATCGAGGAGTTACTGCTTTACAGGAATTGGCTTCTGAAAATCAATTTCAGATAACCAGGTCTGAGGATTCCGGGATTTTCTCTGAAAGCGGACTGGCAAGATTTGATCTGGTCATATTTCTCAATACCACAGGGAATATTTTAAATGACTCACAGCAGGAAGCTTTTGTGGATTTCATCAATGCCGGTGGAAGTTTTATGGGTGTTCACGCCGCCACGGATACGGAATTCAACTGGCCGTGGTACGGGAAACTGATTGGTGCTTATTTTGAAAGTCATCCCAGTAATCCCAATGTTCGCCAGGCCAGGTTGGATGTGCTTAATAACAACCACCCCTCTACAACCCATCTTCAACAAAGCTGGGAACGCAGTGATGAGTGGTATAATTTCAGGGATATCAACCCCGATATACAGGTCCTGATCAACATTGATGAAAGCAGTTACGAAGGAGGAACTAACGGAGACTTCCACCCCATGGCATGGTACCATCTATATGAAGGGGGGCGGGTATTTTATACGGCCGGCGGGCATACTGAGGCCTCTTATGATGAACCTGATTTCCGTCGCCATCTTCTCGGAGGGATTTTTTATTGTCTGAATAGAAACTAATACTTAAAGAGAGCATCATGGATAGACGAGCGTTTTACAATCAATTGGGCCTTGCGGCCGTGGCAGCTGCCACTATCCCCGCTGCATGTGCTGATAAAAAGCGGGATGCAGACCATTACAACGATGAGCATAAACCATTAAATGAAGGATTTACTGTAACGGATGAGCTGTCTAAAAGGATGTATGACAAAGCCCTGCAGATCACAAAATCTAAAGTGCGTGGAGGTGAGAGTGAGCCTTTTTTTAAAGAACCCTTTGTAGACGCTGCTTTCTCGGATAATATTTTCCTTTGGGATACCTGTTTTATCGTCTGTTTTGCAAAATATCACATGGATGAATTGCCTGTTTACCAGGCTTTAGACAATTTCTACGACCGCATGGAAGAAGATGGATTTATCTGCAGGGAGTACAGGCAGAACGGGGAACCTCTTTGGTCTAAAGAACACCCGGTATCCATCAATCCGCCCTTGCTGGCCTTCGCAGAATTGGAGATCTACCAGCTTAAGAAGGACACGGATCGATTGAAAAAAGTATATCCGGTTTTAAAAAAGAACTTCGAATTTCACATAAGTCGTTACCAGGGGGACGACAAACTTTTCTGGGGCGATACCCTGGGAATGGGGATGGACAACATTCCGAGATATCCCAGGGGATGGACTACCGATGAGGGCAATGGTATGACTCATCATGAACTGGGCGAGCAGCTGGGGAAGATGGGAGGATCTACTGCCGAAGAACGCCTGAACACCTTTATCCGTGAGTATGTAAATACCCTCCAGGGCATCTGGAATGAAGAAGGCAGGCTGGTCGATTTTTCAGCCCAGATGGCCATGTTTGCCAAACAGCTGAGTTTTATTGCCAAGGAGATCGGCAAGGAAGAAGACATTGCAAATTACCAGTCATTTCACGCAGAGGTCAGGGATGCCTTAAACCGTCACTGCTGGAATGAAGAGGATGCATTTTATTATGACTTGGGTGAAGGGCAGCAGATCAAGAGAAAACACATAGGTATGTACTGGACCTTGTTGGGTGAACTCGTACCGGAAGAAAATCTGGATCGATTCCTCGCTCACCTGCGTAATCCGGATGAGTTTTACAGGAAAACACCACTTCCTGCATTGTCAGCGGATGATCCGGACTATAAGGGCTGGGGCGATTATTGGCTGGGCGGCGTATGGGCACCTACCTCCTATATGGTCTTAAAAGGATTGACCGTCTATGGCCAGGATGAATTGGCCAGGGACCTGGCTGAAAAAACCTATGCGGCCGTAGCCGAGGTTTTCCATGCCACGGATACCTTTTGGGAGAATTACGCGCCGGATCTGATCTCCTACGGGATGCCTTCTAAATTAGATTTCTGTGGCTGGACGGGTTTGGTCCCCATTGCCATTTATCGCGAATATCTCAATGTGTAAATTGAGAGCTGATGCTCTTAAACATCGCTCACTGCTATTGGGGCCTTGCAATATAAATGCCGGTGTTGTGCTTCATTGCCGCCAGGTATTCAGACAGAGGTTGTTCACTTACCTCCACCTGTCCTGAGGAAGACGCGTGCAGCAAATGGATTCGCCCATTCTCCTGTCGGATAGCAAATCCTGTATGGGTTACATCCAGCCCCTCAATGGACGTAGCCAGGGCCAGGATATCACCACTTTTAATTAAATGCTCGGCCTCTTCAATTTGCTCTTTGGGCAAAAAATAAAGCGTCCGATTGCTCAATTTTTTTTCGCTATTCTGAATTTGTTCAAAACTCTCATCGTCTTTGAGCATCGGGTAAAGATCCCTGTGGGCAGACATAAAATTGATTTCTTTCCGAACAGGTTTTCCACCGATCTCTTCGGAGATATCGCTTACGATCCCTTTTTGTTCATTATCTGCGATCCACTCCGTAAAATAGTGCAGGCGTGAAGCATAGCCATTGAGTTCTCCCTCCCGATAGCGGATATTCTGCAAAACATTCCCAAAAGAATCTAGCTCATCGGCTTGCCTGGATAGTAAGAGGTCAAAAGCCAGCACGTTCTCTACAAAGGTGGTGCAATCAAATTCCCTGAGATTGATGACGAGCGACTCCTGATCATTGACCTCGAGAGTCTTACCCACATAAGGTGTGCCTATAAAGGTCTTGCCCACTGCTATGATCCGTTCCCCTCCAGGAGGCAGTTCGATCTTTTGCAATTCAGCAATTTTCTCATCAAATGCTGCAATGTCATCTTCGGAAATAGCAGGCTGCTGAGCTGTAGCGATGCAACAGATTGCTATGCTTGCAATAAGGGACTTGAGAAATTTCAAAATGGTTCCTGTTTCAGGCAAATCTACGAATTAGTATCCTAGACGGCTGAATCTTGGGGTTGTATCGCTGTGATATACCATGGCCCGGCTCCGGTCTTTGAGATAGAACTCTTCAGTGACGTACTCCATAGCCGTTTCTTCACTATCGGTGTCAGCCATTCGGTAACCATCGCTTTTGTAGAAATATTTTGTGTCCACCTCCGAACCGTTTTCATAGACAACTACATGTACCCGGTAACTTTTGTCAAAATCATCCTGACTCCTCAACTTAAAATAGTATCCGGTATACATCTTGTCCTGATAATTCATAGTGCGCTCTCCCAGATAAATGACCTCTTCTTTGCTGGCAACAAAGTTTCTGTCTTCAAAAATGGCGCTTTCGGCCATGGCTTCCTGTACGCGATAGACTGAGGGGAAGAGATGTAATTTGTCTATAGATCGGAGTTTCTCAAAGATCAGGGAACGGCTGTTGATGTCGCCGGCCAGGGAATCGATAAAAGCCATAGGAATATGCTCATTTCTTTGTGCTAAAAGCATGGCATGGGTGGCCCTAACGTTAGGCGCCTTCACCTGTATAAGATGATTAAAGAACTGTTGAATGTCCTTTTCTTTCATAAAAGGGTAGAGGAGGATCGCGTAATCCTCGAGGATCTCATTATTCTGTTTTCTGTTTAATACCTGAGATGAACGTGATCTTTGATAATTGCCCTGGCGTGCAAGATGTCTCTTGAGCTGCATTCGTGCATCACTGGTCATGGTTCCCAGAAATTTCTTATAAGAATTGGTCCGGATCAGATGTTCAGATTTAAGATCGGCCAGCAAGGAGATGATCTCCAGTTTGTACTCCTGCACCGTACTGAACTCCATCATTTTGGGATATAGGAGTTTTGCCAGTGATTTCTCTTTTCTGAAAGGTTCGAATATTCTGGCAATCTCCTTCGAATTACTCACCAGCGGAAGGTCTCTGGCCATCAGGCTTAAGAGCATCTTTGTGGCAGCCGGACTCTGTTCCTTGGCCAGGGATTGCAAAATCTTGACCTGGGCCATAGAATTTCCATAACACATTTGGTAGTATTCTGTAAAGAAGTCCCATATAGATGGATCTTCAAGTGCTCCCAGTTTTTGGATCAGGTAAGATTGGATATGTTTGGTTTCCTGGTCGTAATTAAAGCCGGATATGTAATATTTAAGGGAATCGATATGCGTTTCATTGTAAAATGGAAATCGATATCCCTTGAGAATAATACTGTCTTTGGCGCGGAGGGCTGCGAAGAACTCGGCAGATTTGTCCTTGATGAATTCCTTGCCAACCAGGGTATCCAGCGGCTGAAAATTATTGTAAAACTCTGTGACGAATCGGCTGGGTTCCGTCAGGGTATCCACTACTGCCTTAATCTCGTACAAGAGGCCGCCGCGTACAATATTCTTTACCAGGATCCCCCTGGAGCTCAGCGAATCGGTGGCGATGAATTCCAGTTCGTGGATCTGGTCTCCTTTCTGAATGATTCGCTCCCTGCTTATCCTGAAATCTTTTTTGACATACTGGTTTTTCCTGATAGACCAGAGCGAATCTATATTCGGAAAAGACAGGTAATCATGTGCTTTATTGAGTTCTACGGTGATGGCTTCGTTATTCTTATTCTGGTATCGAGTCTTTTTGGTGAAGGGGTTATAGGGTTTTACCTTTGATTTTCTTCGGAAATACCCATTGCTGTTCTCCACGAACTTTTTTGGACTTACCGGGGATAAAGTGGTGAAAAGCATAGCCGTATCCCTGATTGTCTCAAATTCTTCAGGATAGTCTTCCCTCATCAAATGAAAACTGTCCATAAATGACTCAGCTTCTGAGGCTCGCCGGGTTAGAATTCCCATAAGGTAGTAGTCAGACCTGTTAATGACGGTCTTCAAATACAGTTTCTTGCCTGATCCATCATCAAATCCGGCTTCGGACCTAAGGCTGTGATTCTTGATCTCACCAAAAATAGGCTCGAGGTCCAGGTCCTGGTGAAACCTTTTGTGAATTTGCTTCAGCTCAAATGCGTCTTCCTCTATCGACTTAAAATCTAGCAAACTGGCCCTTCTCAGAAAGTAATAGTCGCCTGTAGATTCATCAAAACCCTCAATCATCCTGACACCGGTTCTGGACGGATTATAAAAAGTGTATTCCCCGGGTACCCTAATGCTAAAATCAGAATAAGCTGATTTCAGAGTCAGCTTCTCTCCAGCGGGGACACGAAACCGCAGACTGCTGAAAATCGGTTCCGAAAAATCCTTTACGTAATCCCCATCACCGGCCATTTTAAATATGACGATTTCCAGGGGTCTCACAAAGATCTGATAGCGTTGGTAATCGCCATTTTTTAGCCGATTGAGTATATCGAGGCCTTCTGTGCCGGACCGCTCGATCCTGGATTTGTGAATAATATCCCCAGGGATATTTTCAAACAGCATGGACTCAATATCCTCCAGCTTATATCTTCCTTCTTCTTTAATCGGTCCGTAGGTAGGGATCCTGTTCACCATCACATAACTGCCATTGGCGAGATCCGGGGAGACATAGACCGTACTCTTTTTCTCCGATACCGGATAGAGCTTATTGGGTAACAGCATGCTGAAGCTATGGTCTTCCGGCCCGGACTCCTTAAGGGGAGTAAGCCTGATCTGATCCTCAAATTTCTTTTTTAGCTGCTTTCCAAATGAGGATGACTCAGACACCAAAGGCTTAACCGTATAGCCTTTATCCCGAAGTAACTGGATAACACCATGCTCTCCGGGAAGATGAGCAGCTCCGATTCCGGCAAAAACTTTGCCCCTATGCATAATGCTGTCCAGACTTCCGGCCATATTTTCATTGCGGATATAAAGCATGTTTAGGCGGTAGTAATCGGTATACATCGCGCGGTCTATGGAATCCAGGAGGGCAATGTTTCGTTCCCTGTAAGCATCTTGCATCAGGTAATTGAGATCGTGGGACTGCATTCTTTTCTGCAGCCATTCATCCGGTTTGTTCTTAATGGCATTTAAACTGGCGCGGGCCACCAGGGTGGCAGACTCTTCCAGATTTTCGAGAGCTACAACAGGTTTGCCAAATTTGGCACCAGCCTGGTAAATGAACATATCCAGGTAAGTTTCCTCCTCAAAATTCTGAGCGTACTCGTTGGTGCGGTAAAGGATGTTGTTGATCAGCCGGTCATCAAAAGCAATATAAGCAGAGAGGTCTTTGATGCTGGGTGGTTCCAGGACAAAGGCTTCCCTGTAAAATCCTTTGGAATCAAAGCCGTAGCCGAAACCATAACCATCGGGTCCTCGTTGGACTTCGTTTTCCAGCCAGGTATCCGGATCGGACTCCAGGGCGATAATATCGCTTTTATCCAGTGCCTCAAAAAAGACATCATCTAATCTGAAGGCGATCTTCTTGCTTACATGCATGGTCCCGTAGAGATAGGAAGACTTCTCCAGACCATTTCCGGAGATTTCCCATAACAGACTGTTTTGATCCTGGGAATAAGCAATGAAAGACAGGCACAGTAAAGCAGTGGTGCAGGCTAAGCGCATCTCTTTGATTACGTTTGGGCTCTCGTGCCTTTTTGGCTGTGGACATTAAATTTTTCCAATGCCTTTCCTCCCGGGCGGTTACTCCATAGAGGTTCATTATAAAAGCATCAATAAAAGGTAATGTCTATTTTTAACGGAATTTGTGGTCTTGTATTATTTTAGCGCTGTTAAAAATCCAGGTCGACGAACCTGCCGTCCAAGGCACCACGCCAAAAAGTTGTTATGAAGAAAGGAGTTTTACTGGTTAACCTGGGATCCCCAGACAGCCCTACCCCAAAAGATTTGAAGCCCTATCTGGACGAGTTCCTGATGGACAAGCGCGTTATTGATGTGCCCTTATGGCTGAGAAATGTGATTGTTCGCGGGATCATCCTCCGCACCCGACCCAAAAGATCTGCCAAGGCCTACAAGAAGATCTGGTGGGAAGAAGGCTCCCCGCTCATTGTACTGTCCAAAAGGTTCAGGGATAAAGTGGCAAAGATCAGTGATCTGCCCATTGCCCTGGGGATGAGATACGGCTCTATGTCTATCAAAGAGGGTCTTGAAGAATTGGCATCGCAACAGGTAAAAGAGGTATTATTGGTACCTCTTTACCCTCACTATGCTATGAGTTCTTATGAAACGGTTGTTGTAAAGGCTATGGAAGAACAGGCAGAGCACTTCCCGGGAATGAAATTGGTAACCATGCCTGCATTCTACCAAAACCCCGAATACATACAGGTCCTTTCTAAATCCATTGCCGATGGGCTTGAAGGATTTGATTATGACCATATCCTGTTTTCCTATCACGGAATCCCCGAAAGGCATATAAGAAAATCGGACCCAACCAAATATCACTGTAAAATTGACGATCAGTGTTGCATGACCAATTCAGTAGCTCATCATACCTGTTACAGGCATCAATGTTATGATACTACAGAATTGGTCAAGGAAGCCCTCGGACTACCTGAGGACAAGGTGAGCAGTTCTTTCCAAAGCAGACTGGCGGGAGATCCCTGGTTGAAGCCTTATACTGATTATGAATTTGAGCGGCTTGCGAAGGAGGGAAAGCGAAATCTGGCTGTTATTACCCCCGCCTTTGTTAGTGACTGTCTTGAAACATTGGAAGAAATTGCCATGGAAGGCAAGGAACAATTCGAAGAGGCGGGCGGAAAGGAGTATATTCACATTCCCTGTCTGAATGACCGGGACGACTGGGTACAGCTGATGGCCAAATGGATCGCTCAATGGCAGCAATCAGATGCGCTACCGGTCTGATTTTTAAAGTGCGTCACAACAATAACTCCTGTTCAAGGATGTAAACAATTTAAATGGCCAAAGTCTCGTCGGATCAATTGGGTACAGACCCCATAGGAAAGCTGCTGGTAAGGCAGGCTGTTCCTGCGTCGATCGGCATTCTGGTCATGAGCCTCAACATTCTGGTAGATACCATATTTGTGGGTAATTGGATCGGCTCTATTGCCATTGCTGCCATCAATGTGGTCTTACCGGTCTCCTTTTTTATTGCAGCGCTAGGGATGGCAATAGGCATTGGAGGCAGCAGCATCATCTCCAGGGCTTTGGGAGCGTCCAATCATGAACGCGCCTTAAATACCTTTGGCAATCAGATCACACTTACCCTGCTCTTAACAGTGAGCATGGTAGTCTTGGGACTCTATTTTGTAGATAGTCTGATACCGCTATTTGGAGGTAAAGGCGCCATATTTGAACCAGCAAAGATCTATTACACCATCGTACTCTATGGGGTTCCATTCCTGGCACTGTGCATGATGGGCAACACAGTGATCAGGGCCGAGGGAAAACCCCGATTTGCTATGATCGCTATGATCATCCCCTCTGTAGGCAACCTCTTCCTGGATTATGTCTTTATTTTCGAACTTGGCTGGGGCATGCACGGAGCCGCATGGGCCAGCACAGGCAGTTATCTCCTCTGTTTCTTCTATATTTTCTGGTTTTTCCGATCAAAAAACTCCGAACTCAAACTCGGATTGCATCATTACGGCCTCAGGGCCGACATCCTGAAGGAGATCAGCGCCCTGGGCTTTGTAACCTTGTCCAGGCAGGCAGTAACCAGCATTACTTATTTGCTGATGAACAACATTCTGTTCAATCTGGGTGGTGAACCTCTGATCGCTGTATACGCCATCATAGGAAGAATGCTCATGTTTGCCTTCTTCCCCGTATTTGGGGTTACCCAGGGATTTCTACCTATTGCAGGCTTCAATTACGGTGCCCGCAAATATGAAAGAGTTCGCGAAAGCATTAATACGGCCGTCAAATATGCGGCCATCATGGCAACCCTGGTATTCATCGGACTGATGATCTTTCCGGAGTCGATCACATCGCTGTTTTTAAGCAGCCGTTCCGATCTTCCGGCAATCGAACAGTCTACCAACCTCTTTGTACTCGAGCACGCTCCACCGGCCATGCGCTGGGTATTTGCTGCAACACCAATTATCGCCTTACAATTAATAGGAGCTGCTTATTTTCAGGCAGTGGGCAAAGCTGTACCCGCGTTATTATTAACACTTACCAGGCAGGGATTCTTTTTTATTCCCCTGATTATAATACTGCCTCTTTATTTTGGAGAATTTGGAGTTTGGATCTCCTTTCCAATAGCCGATGTATTGTCTACCGTAGTAACCGGTTACTTTTTACGCAGGGAGATCCGGGCAAATCTCACCACCAGGGTTGTGGGCTGAAACTAAAATATAAGGAGCTCACCGGATCCGGTCTTCAGCGAATTTCTACGATCATCTCCACTTCACACGCAAGGTTCCATGGCAGCGAACTGGCACCTACTGCAGATCTTGCATGTTTTCCGCGTTCTCCGAATACTTCTACCATGAGATCTGAAAATCCGTTGATCACTTCAGGGTGCTGGGTAAAGTCTGCTGTTGCATTTACCAGTCCGAAGACCTTAACTATGCGAACCACGCGATTGAGATCACCCACCTCTGATTTAAGGACTGAAAGCTGGTTGATCGCCGTAATCCTGGCCGCATCATAAGCTTCTTTTACTGTGAGGTCGTGCCCAACTTTTCCGGTAATTTTAGTGCCGTCTTCCACAATCGGGCCATTACCGGAAAGATAAAGGAGCTTAGCTGACTGCCTCACAAATAAGATACGCACGCCCGGAGGAAGTTTTGGCTCGGATAGTTCTATGCCCAACTCAGTTAAGCGTTCTTCTACATCATAGGGGTAGAGCGGATCAGCATCTTCCTGGCCGTGAATTTTAGAGGGCATCCATAGCAGACTTACAGTGAACATGACCAGCCAAAATAACTTCATCATAGCATGCTTATTTCTCTCTTATTTTTCCGTGTTGCTTCATCATTTCCAAAACGCGGTTTACGGGAAGTGCTTCCACATTATTTCCATCTCTGCCACTCATGGATTCGGCTGCAAAAAGCGAATTGATAATGGCTTCTTCCGTAGCTTCAATGGCCGCGAGAAACAAAGGACTCATGGCTTCATTTTTCAGATACTCGCCTTTTACGGTCGGCCCCTCCTTGTTGGATGAAAGCCGGATTGCTTCGGCTGTAGAAAATGCGATGACATAATCACCGCTGCCGTTGGATGCAATCCCCCCGGTCTTTGCCAGGGCCATAAAAGCTCGTTTTGCCAATCGCTCCAGATTTCTGGCATCCAGGGGCGCATTGGTGGCAACAACGATCATACAGGACCCATCGGTGTCATTTTTATATGCATTAGGAAGTTTGTCGAGCAACTTAGCCACCGGTACTCCACCAATTTCCAGGACCCCTCCGAAATTTGTCTGTACCAGCACACCCAGTGTGTAGCCGCCGGAGTTTTTGGGAATAAGCCGGGATGCTGTTCCGATACCTCCTTTAAAGCCAAAGCAAACAGTTCCCGTGCCCGCACCTACATTGCCCTCCGGCACCGCACCGTTATGGGCCTGCTCAATGGCCTGTAAGACGTGCTCTTCCGTAATATGCATACCCCGGATATCATTTAGAAATCCGTCATTAGTCTCTCCCACTACAGGGTTTACTGATCGCACATCTTCATTTCCTTCTAGATGAAGCGTATACTTCATAAGAGCCTGCATGGCCACAGGAACGCTTAAGGTATTGGTGAGAATGACCGGGGTTTCAATAGTGCCCAGTTCCTTCACCTGGCTGTATCCAGCCAGCTTTCCGAAGCCATTGCCAATATAAATGGCTGCCGGTACTTTCTGCCTGAAAATATTCTCATCATGAGGAAGGATGGCAGTTACCCCGGTGCGTATATGATCGCCTTCCACCAAACTAAAATGTCCAACCCTTACACCGGGCACATCGGTAATGGCATTGTGCTGTCCCGGCCTGAGGATACCTATTTCTATACCCAGGTCCCGGGGCCGCTGCTGACTGTGTAAACTGTTCATCGACAAGACGGATAGAATAAGGAGGACGCTTCTGAACTGCATGGGTTAATTTTCACATGAACAAGTTATAGATTCCAGATCAAATGGACCTTGCTGATATACCAATGGGTTAATCAGAGCACATAAAACTCCTCTGCTGTCCCGGCTTCCGAAGCCTCTTCATCAAAGAGCTGCAGGATATTGCGCTCTATGGCCCCCGAAATACTGGTCATGGGAGTATCCGTAGGCTCGTTCTCAAAAGGATCCTGAATGGTAAAGGCAATTTTTTCGAGCAGGAAGAAGGGCAGGGAAATCCCGATAAGTAAGGGTATTTCAGCAAACTCGAGCAATTCGGCCAGGGGAATGGAAAGCACGATCAGGAATATGTAAATAAAGAAATGAAGGATGATCCTGTAGGTAGCCGGAAACACGGTATTCTTAATTCGCTCTGCCATCCCCAGAGAGGCTGTCAGCCTTACCAGGGTACGGTCTAACTGTACATGCTGAAAATCGTTCAGCTGATTACTTCGCTGCAGGGCCGCTATATCTCCTGCATTCAGGTCCAAAAGGGCCAAGGGAAGATGCTTCTGATCTTTTAATGTTTCCCACTCCATCTCGGATACATAGTTCTTGACGTGTTCGCGGGCATCCAGGCCTCTCAGGTGGGCTGTGGTGGCATAGCACCAGGCGATCTGCCTGTATCCTACAGTTTTGAGTACCTCGCGATTTTCGGATGGTATGAAGTTCTTTAACTGGAGAACCAGGCTCCTCGAATCATTCACAATGGCTCCCCAGA
>JBPEXP010000061.1:0-2428 GCA_052031475.1 Flavobacteriaceae bacterium
GTTACGGGCCTGGCCTGGACAAGCGTGGGCGGCGATATACTTTTTATCGAGTCCATACTTTCAAGAGGCAAGGGCAGCCTGAATATTACCGGAAACCTCGGTAAGGTCATGAAAGAGTCGGCCACCATTGCCCTGGAGTACATTAAATCTAATGCCCGAAGATTTGGACTGGATCCGGCCGTTTTTGACAAATACAATGTGCATATCCACGTTCCGGAAGGGGCCACCCCAAAAGACGGACCCAGTGCCGGGATTGCCATGCTCACCTCATTGGTCTCTTTGTTCACACAAAAGAAGGTGAAGAAAAGCCTCGCCATGACGGGTGAGATCACGCTTCGGGGTAAGGTTTTGCCTGTAGGCGGCATCAAAGAAAAGATCCTGGCTGCCAAAAGGGCGCGGATCAAGGAAGTGATCCTGAGTAAGGACAATGAAAAAGACATACTGGAGATCAAACAGGAGTATCTTAAAGGACTTACCTTTCACTACGTCACAGAAATGAGCGAAGTGATTGATATTGCCATTACCGATCAAAAGGTGAAACACGCCAAAAAACTGATTTAGTACACTTATACGGATCTGCCAGATTTATGCAGGCTTCGCTAAGAATTGACCATTTCTCCCTATTTTAGGTCCATGGGAAAGATTACCATTGCCATAGACGGCTTTTCCTCTACCGGCAAAAGCACGGTAGCCAGGCAGTTGGCCGAGGCTTTGGAATATATCTATGTAGACTCCGGAGCCATGTACAGGGCGGTTACCCTCTATGCCATCAGAAATGACCTGATCTCTGAGGAGGATCCACAGATGTCTGAGCTGATCAGTCATTTACCAAAAATCAATTTGAAATTTCAACATAACGAATCATTGGGTTATTCTGAGATCTTTCTCAATGGAGAAAATGTTGAAAAACAGATCAGAACCCTGGAAGTCAGCAATTTTGTGAGTCAGGTATCGGTGGTTAAAGAAGTTCGTGAGAAATTGGTGGAGCTGCAGCGTGAGATCGGAAAGGACAAAGGAGTGGTCATGGACGGAAGGGATATCGGAACAGTGGTTTTTCCGGATGCAGAGCTGAAGATCTTTTTTACGGCTTCACCAGACATAAGGGCCAGAAGACGTTATGATGAATTACTGGCCCGGGGCGATGAAGTTAGTTATGAGGAAGTATTAAGGAATATCAGGGAGCGAGATTACATTGATTCGCATCGCGAGTATTCTCCGCTTTACAAGGCCGAAGATGCTGTAGAGATAGACAATAGCGAGTTGGGGATTAAAGAGCAATTTGATCGGGTAGTTGAGCTCGCACGCGAAACCATCGCACAGACCTTATAAAAAAAAGAGCGTTGAAAACGCTCTTTTTTACCTTTATCTTTTTATGGATTTGGAATGACCAGTACCTGGTCCGGGTAAATCAGATCCGGGTTTTTGAGTTTGTCGGTATTGGCCTCAAAGATCTTTTTGTATTTCATGGGATCCCCATAATAGTGTTTGGCGATCTTGCTCAGAGATTCTCCTTTTTGCACTACATGCCTGTGGTAAACGGAGGAGTCCTGAACCGTAATATTGGCTTTGATATCCGATGGATTCTGCCCGCCGATCTCCTTGATCTTGTCCCATAGAATATTTTTTTCATACTGGGTTTTGGCCTGACCCTTAACTTTCAGGACGCCTTGTTCTTCCCGTACATCACCATCCTGAATACCAAGGGCTTCACCCAGGTCTAGAACAGGCTGATACTTAGATTTTACGCTCATTTGAAATGAATTTAATGGTTAATACTTAGACCGGAAAGATACGAAGAATGCCATTCATTTTCAGATTAAATTTTGTCCAATTGTTCACCCCTGCAGATATAGGTTGTTAAAACCGTTTATTAATTGTATTTTTGCACTCCTTTTTAACAAATCAGCAAGAGGAAAAGGAATAAAGAAAATCAAAACATCTTCTGTGGTCATTGTCTAACTCTTGTGACACTGCAGAATACAAATTAAAGTCATTAAATGGCTGAAGAAAAAGCAACGCCTCAGGTAGAAGAAAGCACTGAGGCCATAAAAGAAGAAAAGAAAGAAACTCCCAAGCAGGATCCCCAGAAATTTTTGGAGAATTTTGACTGGCAGAAGTACGAGGAAGGTATCGAAACCGTTGAAGATTCCAAACTGGAGGAATTTGAAAAGCTGGTGGCGGAAAACTTTGTGGATACAGCCGATGAAGAGGTTGTAGAAGGAGTTGTGACCCACCTGACTGACAGGGAGGCCATTATAGATATCAACGCTAAATCCGAAGGCGTAATCTCGCTGAACGAATTCAGGTATAATCCCAACCTCAAAGTAGGGGATAAGGTAGAAGTCCTTATCGATATCCGTGAAGATAAGAGCGGGCAACTGGTTTTATCGCACCGTAAGGCGCGGATCATCAAAGCATGGGACCGTGT
>JBPEXP010000062.1:0-4988 GCA_052031475.1 Flavobacteriaceae bacterium
AAGCCAAATAGAGATTCCAAAATGCTCAGCATTATCATCCCGGTCCTCAATGAGGAGCGATATATATTGCCGTTATTGTCTTATCTGAAAAGTTACCGGTCAGATCTTATCCATGAGATCATTGTTGTAGACGGGGGAAGCAGCGACAAAACAGTTCAGTTGGCTTCTCAGGAAGCAGTTAGAATACTTACAGCTCCCAGAGGCAGGGCCTCACAAATGAATTATGGTGCATCGCAGGCTTATGGAAATATTCTGTATTTTCTTCATGTGGACACTTTCCCACCTCCGGGTTTTGAGAAGGCCATTGTAGAGGCCGTTAATAAGGGGTTTCCATCAGGCTGTTTCAGGCTTAAATTTGATTCCAGGAGCCGTTTTCTCAATTTCTTCGCCTGGTTTACACGTTGGAACCACAGCTTATGCCGTGGCGGAGATCAGTCGCTTTTCGTCACCAGGGAGCTATTTGCTCGTTCAGGCGGATTTAATGAAGATTACATCGTCTATGAGGACACAGAATTTATACGCCGCTTGTTAAAACTGGGAAGGTTTAAAGTATTGCCTTCAAGCGTCGTTACTTCGGCCAGGAAATACAAAAAAATAGGAAATTGGAAACTTCAGTACCATTTTGGTATGATCCATCTCAAACGTTTCTTTGGAGCCGGCCCCAGACAACTTCACGCTTACTACAGAAGACATATTGCCACATAAGCGGCCTCTTTGCCCATAAGCATAGTCTTTTTTAGCGCGATTCGTAATCCAGCAAAATCCCTTCTGAGATCCATTTGGCAAGTGCCTGTCGGTTGTCTGGGTCCAGAATACGTCTTTTGTCCCGGCCATTCCGGATATTGCCAATTTCTATATAGGCCATGGCGGGAAGGGTATTTTTAACCATGTAGAGATTACTCCGGTCTGTAAACGTTCCGGTATAATCGCGGTTTGGCTGAAACTTCCTGTACTTATTCATAAAAGTTTTGTGGAGACTTTCGGCCAAACGCTTGCCATTCTTACTCTTGTCGTGGTAGTAGAAAAAGACATCTATATTCTTGTCTTTGCTCCTGCTGTCTACATGGGTAACTATAAGGCGTTGATAACGACCGCTGTGTTTCAGATAAAGATCGTTCACCACATCCACCCGCTGCTTCAACCGCTCCAACTGACCCAATGGAATTTTCTGATCCGGATATACTACCTCATCCCGATCGAGTTCAAGAGCCCTTTGGTCCCTGATCCCGTCATCTTCATCCCTGACCACCACATAAACCTTGGCACCGTGCGACAATAGTTCCTTGGCCAGTCGCAGCGTTACGTCATAGGCATATTCATCCTCGGCAATCGTAGTGCCTCCATAATTACCCATAGCACCTGGATCTGGGCCGCCATGACCCGAAATAAGATAGTAGACCGTATTTTCAAGTCTTGTACTTTTTGGGGTAACTATGGCCTCATCCTCTCCAAATATCATGTATTTGGTAACCTGCTTTTCTTCATTCTCAGCACCCTCATCAACCTCAACAACCTCTTCAACCTCTTCAACCTTGTTTACTTCTTCAGTTGCACCGGCAGAAACTTTGATATCCTGTTTTTTAGCGGGGATCTTGTACTCCCTGCCCACAATGAGCTGGTCGCCGTTGCGGAGCCGGTCCTTATTGATCTCGATAAATTCTTTAATGTAAGCTGATGGATTCAAACCCTGTTTACGCAATATGGCGTAGATCCCATCTCCTTGTGCAGCCCGAACCGTTTTGTAATTATCCTGTGCCTGCAGCCCAAGAGCGAATACTAAAAAACAGGTGCAACTGATCAAAAAATTCTTTAAAATCACTTGAATTGAAGCTTTCTACAAATATGAATAAAATTGCGCTGGGGAAAATCATTAACGAGGAGATTTTATCAAGTAAGAATCCCTCTGTCTGTTAATAAGAGTGATAGAAAAGTTTGATCACTTGTTCAGCCGGCTTGTTTTGGGGTGTAAATCGATTGTCCCGGTCTCCCCCAACCTCGTTGTGATGGATGAACCATTTCCAGACGAATCCGCCGGCAAACCAGTCTTCATCCCAGAATTCCTCAAAAAGTGCGGTTTTGGCATTGGCCTGACCTTGCAGGTTTACAGCTTCGTCTGTCCTGTCTGCCTGCCAGGGTTTCCGCGCTGTATAATCAACACTCCTATAGCCGAATTCTGTAAATAAAACGGGTTTTAAGAGGCTCTTGGAGAATTCGTACATCTTATATTTCCAGGGTTGCCAGCCCTCCCTGAGCTGTTCAACAGTCGGTGTCCTCTGATCCGAAAGCGGAAAGTAGGCGTCTATTCCAATATAGTCCAATAAGGGCCAGAAATAAACTCTTGGGTACTCGTCCCAATTGGCGGCATAAGTAAGCCTGCCCTTATAAATATCCCTGATCTTGGCAATCAGTCTGTGCCAGTATTCCGGACGTTGCTGAACAAATTCGTCCAGTTCTGTTCCAATGCAAAACAGCTCTACCCCTTCTTTAGCTGCCAGCCGGGCATAGGTTAGTATGAAGTTTTCGTAAGAGCTTTCCAATGCCAGCCATTCCTCTTCAGAGCTCATGGCCAAATCGCCGGTAAAGGCTCCCCGCCAAATCCAGAGCTGCGGTTTTAACATGATCTTGATCCGGTTTTTTCTGAGCAGATCCATGTATTGCCGGGCACCTTCTTCTGTTTCACCGAACCACTGACGCTCTGTGTTGAAGATAATTTCGGCGGAGTTGGTATCTCTTACAAATCCAAAGGGCATGACTGCGGCAAAATCGGCATTCAAATCCAAAACCGAATTCAGGTTTTCCTGGGTCACGCGATCCCGTGACGCAACAAAACTAACTCCCTTGATCTTCGCGTCAAACTGGCTTTTACAAGCCAGTTGACCAAGGCAAAGGATAATTAAAAACCACTTTTTCATAGGGTTCCTGTATGTTGGAAAAAGTAATAAAATAAGCACGAATTTAAAAGTGGCTGTTAAGTTCTTATATTTAGTAACGACCTAAGCTAGGTCAACGAGAAGGTCATACATGGAAAACATCGTAATTATCGGCAATGGAATATCCGGTGTAACTGCGGCAAGACATATCCGCAAAATGTCCGATAAGAGAATTATGATCGTTTCGGCCGAAACAGATTATTTCTTTTCAAGGACTGCTCTGATGTATGTTTACATGGGACACATGCAGTATGAGCACATCAAGCCCTATGAAGATTGGTTCTGGGAAAAGAATCGGATTGAATTAGTACGGGGTTATGTTACCCAGGTTAACACAGAAAAAAAAGAACTAATTCTTGACAGCACCCGTGTTCTGGGTTATGACAAACTGATTATTGCTACCGGATCCAAACCCAACAAGTTTGGATGGCCCGGACAGGACCTGCACGGTGTTCAGGGACTATATTCAAAACAGGACCTGGACCTTCTTGAGGTGAACGCTCCTAATAAAGAAGTCTGCAAACGAGCCGTTATTGTAGGCGGAGGGCTGATTGGCATAGAGTTGGCAGAAATGCTCAGGAGTCGGGATATACCGGTAACTTTCCTGGTAAGGGAAGACAATTTCTGGGATGTGGTCTTGCCCGACGGAGAAGCGAAAATGATCAATGAACACATCCTGGAGCACCACATAGACCTGAGACTGGCCACCAATCTGGTGGAGATCCTGGCCAACGGAGATGGCAGGGTTCGTGCAGTGACCACAGACCAGGGAGACACTATAGAATGCGATCTGGTAGGGCTTACCCCCGGAGTCTCTCCCAATGTGTCCTTCCTCAAAGATTCCGGTATCGAACTGGGGCGAGGGGTTAAAGTCAATCGATTCCTCGAAACCAACATTCCTGATGTCTATGCCATAGGCGACTGCGCCGAACAGCATGAACCCATTGGCAACCGCAGGCCCATTGAAGCCGTATGGTACACAGGACGGATGATGGGTGAGACCGTGGCCCAGACCATTTGCGGGAACAGGAGGGAGTATAAGCCGGGGCACTGGTTTAACTCTGCAAAATTCCTGGATATCGAATACCAGACCTATGGCTGGGTTTTTAACAGTAACGGCAAGAAAGAATACGAAGAACACTTCCACTGGAGGCATGCCGATGAAAAAGTATGTCTGACTATTGCCTTCCACAGCGAATCGAAAAAATTTCTGGGTATCAACACTTTCGGTATCAGGATGAGACACGAGATTATAGACCGATGGTTAACGGAAGAAAGGGATGTGGAATATGTAATTGAACACCTGATCGATGCCAATTTTGATCCTGAGTTCTATAGCAATTACGAGCAGGAGATCACACGAGCTTATAACCATCAATATGGAAGTCAATTGAAGTCCAGGAAAAAAAGTTTGCAAAGAATTTTTAATCTATAGAAATATAAACGAACCGGCATTAAGGTTCTTCCACACATATGAGTACCATAGACAAAAGCATGGCCCTCACCGGGCAGCCCCCTAAAGCACTTAACAGGGCACAGAAACTAGCTACTATCACCGGCATTTCCGGGCTTTTTATACTGGTACTTGCCATTTTTAACCACAACTTCCCCAACAAAAGTTTCTGGCTGACACTCTCCCTGGTCCTGATCTTTGCCGGTGTATTCTGGTTCAGCTGGGCTGCCTATTCCCATAGTCACAAGGGTATTAAAAATGACGGCGTTTGGTTTAAATCTATCTCGGCCAGAGGTCTTTGGGGCTGGGTAACCGGTATAGTCCTTACAGGATTCTACATAGTGCTGTACTTCTACCCGGAGTACCTCGGACTCGTAAGAGATGGAAGCAATCAGGGCATTGTGGCATTTTTTGATCCCCTCAGTAGATTTCTGAGCGGTAATCCGGCCAGCCAGTGGTTTGTTTACGGCACCCTTTATACGGTAGCAATACTGGCATTTGGGGTCAAATTTATTTGGAAGTACCGCCACAACCGCTATGAGATCATCAGGACCATCAGTGTCATGTTCTTCCAGACGTCCTTCGCCTTTATCATCCCTGAAATT
>JBPEXP010000063.1:0-1999 GCA_052031475.1 Flavobacteriaceae bacterium
CGCTATGATTGTGAAGAAAACGCCCCCCTTGGTGGCCCTGCTTATAGGGACTTTACTGGGCGGTCTATTTGCATTGCTCTTCCAACCCGAAGTAGTAGCCGGGATCACCGGATCCAAGGAATTGAATTTTGAGTCAGGATATAAAGGAATACTTAACGCAATAACCGTAAACACCTCTGTAGCAACAGATAACCCTGCGCTTAATGATTTGTTTTCAGCCAGGGGAATGGCGGGTATGCTGGGTACCATCTGGCTTATTGTTTGCGCCATGGTCTTTGGAGGCGTTATGGATGGTATAGGCGCATTGTCCAGAATCACCAAATCCCTTTTAGGACTGGCCAAGTCTACTTTTGGCCTTTTTGCCAGTACGGTGGGCAGCTGCCTGGCCCTGAATGTCACAGCTTCAGATCAGTATCTGGCTATAGTAGTACCCGGCAAGATGTTCGCCCAGGCTTATCAGGATAAAGGCCTCGCGCCAGAAAACCTAAGCCGTACACTTGAGGATTCGGGGACGGTGACTTCTGTCCTTATTCCTTGGAATACCTGCGGTGCCTATCACAGCGGGGTATTAGGCGTAAGTGTGGGCGAGTATTTCTTTTATGCAATTTTCAATTGGTTGAGCCCCATGACCACCCTGTTTTTTGCCGCCATGGGAATCAAGATCAAACAGCTGGCCACCTCGGTGGTTCGCCAGGCCTGAAACCTCGTTTTAAATTTAATCAAGGGCTTGACCCATTCCCCTTTTTATTCGTTATTTTACATCCTCGGAAAATCCAACCGGACATTCGTCCATAAAACAATTATACTATGGCAACAGTAACATTAAAAGGCAATGAAATTCATACATCCGGCAGTTTACCAAGCGTTGGAAGTAAGGCGCCGGAATTTACCCTGACCAAAGGGGATTTATCATCGGCCAAACTCAGTGATTACAGTGGAAAAAAGGTGGTTTTAAATGTGTTTCACAGTATTGACACCAGTACTTGTGCGGCGTCTGTACACCAGTTCAATACGGAGGCCGCAGAATTAGATAATGTGGTTGTACTGTGCATCTCCAGGGATCTGCCTTTTGCGCTTAACCGTTTTTGCGGTGCGGAAGGCATAGACCAGGTAGAGACCTTGTCGGACTTTAAAGATGGTAATTTTGGTAAAGCCTACGGAGTGGAGTATGTAGATGGTCCCATTGAGGGTTTGCTGGCCAGGGTCATCGTAGTTATCGATGAGGATGGTACAGTGGTTCATACAGAGCAGGTACAGGAAACCAGTGAAGAACCCAATTATAAGGCTGCGCTCGAAGCATTAATGGATGCCTAAAAACGGTTTCTTTAACAACAGGATCAGGAGTATTGGAATCGCCTTCCGGGGTGCATTTTTACTGCTGAGAACAGAATCAAGCATACAGATCCAGGCGGTTATCGCCGTACTGGTCACTATTGCCGGCTTCTATTTTCAAATATCCACCACGGAATGGATATTGCAGATCCTGGCCATTGCCCTGGTCCTCGGTATTGAAGGATTGAATACGGCCATAGAGAAGATGTCTGACTACACCCAACCCGAATACGATCATAAAATTGGTTTTATAAAAGATATCTCTGCCGGTGCTGTAATGTGGGTTTCATTGGCCGCCGTTATTATCGGACTGATTATCTACATACCAAAAGTTTTTTGATGATCGGCGGTCTGCTGTGAACCTGTGAAATTTGTAATTTAGCCCCAACGAACCTAAGATTAATGGCAAAGAGGAGAAAAAAGTCTAAACCTACATCTAAAAAAAGACGCTCTTTCAGATTATCCAGACAGAATAAAATAATACTGGGCAGCCTACTGATCCTGCTCAGTATTGCCCTGTTCTTTTCTTTTGTTTCCTATTATTTCACCTGGCAGGCAGACCAAAGCCTGCTCACTGAGTTTGCCAACAGAAACAAAGAAGCCGAAAACCTGCTTAACAAATTCGGAGCCTCAGTCAGTCATTTCTTTATCTACCGGGGCTTTGGCC
>JBPEXP010000064.1:0-7719 GCA_052031475.1 Flavobacteriaceae bacterium
CTGGAGTCGCAGATGCAAAGAGCCATAAGTGAAGCCACTTCTGCTTTCGGTGATGGTTCTGTTTTCATTGAAAAATACGTCACTTCCCCAAGACATGTCGAGATTCAAGTGATGGCAGACAGTCACGGCCACGTGCTGCATTTTTTCGAACGCGAATGCAGTGTGCAGCGAAGGCATCAAAAAGTGGTAGAGGAGGCTCCCTCTGCCATTCTTACCCCTGAATTGAGAAATGAAATGGGTATTGCCGCCACTCAAGTTGCCAGGTCCTGCGACTACGTAGGTGCCGGTACCGTAGAATTCTTAATGGATGCAGAACTAAATTTTTATTTTCTGGAGATGAACACTCGGCTGCAGGTTGAGCATCCGGTCACCGAATTGATCACAGGCGTAGATCTGGTAGAATTACAGATCCGCGTAGCCAGGGGCGAAGAATTGCCTTTAAAACAGGAAGAGCTTTCTATTAAGGGACATGCGCTTGAGCTTCGGGTATATGCCGAAGATCCGTTTAATGACTTCCTGCCCAGCGTAGGCAGCCTTGAAACATACAAGGTCCCGGAAGGACCGGGAATCAGGGTAGATAATGGCTTTGAACAGGGTATGGAAGTACCTATTTATTACGATCCGATGCTCGCCAAGTTGATCACCTATGGCAGAGACAGGAATGAAGCCATCCAAATTATGCTTCGGGCCATCGAGGCTTATCAGGTAGAAGGCGTTCAGACCACCCTTCCTTTCGGAAAATTTGTCTTTGAACATGAGGCATTCAGAAGCGGAAAGTTCGACACCCATTTTGTTTCTGATCATTATTCTCCTGAGGAACTGAAAAAACAGGCAAGAAATGAGGCAGAACTAGCCGCACTTATTGCCCTTAAGATTTATCTGGACGACCGGAAGAAATTGAGAATCCCAATATCTTAGCATATGGATAAGAAAATTGAACAACTTCAGGAAAGAATCGCACAAGCGCAATTGGGAGGTGGCCAGAAGCGCATAGACAAGCAACATCAGAAAAAAAAGCTCACTGCCCGTGAGCGTATTGAATACCTTTTGGACGATGCATCATTTGAGGAAATGGGGATCCTGGTGACCCACAGGACCACCGATTTCGGGATGGACAAGGAGATTTACTTCGGCGACGGCGTAGTTACAGGATACGGAACTATCAACGGCCGATTGGTCTATGTATACGCCCAGGACTTCACCGTATTCGGAGGTTCGCTCTCTGAGACTCATGCCGAAAAGATCTGCAAGGTAATGGACCTTGCTATGAAGGTTGGTGCTCCGGTCATTGGCCTCAATGATTCGGGTGGGGCACGTATTCAGGAAGGTGTAAGATCGCTAGGTGGTTATGCAGATATTTTTTACAGGAATGTGCAGGCTTCAGGCGTAGTGCCTCAAATTTCAGCGATCATGGGTCCTTGTGCAGGAGGAGCTGTTTACTCTCCTGCCATGACTGATTTCACCATCATGGTAGACCAGACCAGCTATATGTTTGTTACAGGCCCCCATGTAGTAAAAACGGTGACCAATGAGGAAGTAAGTTCAGAAGAACTGGGAGGCGCCAGTACCCATGCTGTAAAATCAGGAGTGGCGCACAAGGTGTCTGCCAATGACGTTGCCTGTTTGGACGACATAAAAAAATTGCTGAGCTACCTGCCTCAGAGCAACAGGGAGAAACCATCCGACCTGGCGTATGAATTGGGCGAAGAACTGCGTCCCTCACTCAGTTCTATAGTGCCGGACAGCCCAAATAAGCCCTACGATATGCACGATGTCATTGAGGGTATCATAGATGAGGAGAGTTTTTACGAGATCCACAAAGACTATGCAGAAAACATCATTGTGGGTTTTGCCAGGCTGGGGGGACGCAGTATCGGCATTATCGCCAATCAACCGATGTTCCTTGCAGGAGTATTGGGGGTGAACAGTTCCGTTAAGGCGGCCCGTTTTGTGAGGTTCTGCGATAGTTTTAATATCCCTATGCTGGTTCTGGTGGATGTACCCGGTTTTTTGCCCGGAACAGACCAGGAATGGAACGGGATTATCGTACATGGAGCTAAACTTCTCTACGCCTTTAGTGAAGCTACGGTTCCCAGGATTACCGTCATCACACGGAAAGCATATGGCGGGGCTTATGACGTGATGAATTCCAAGCACATCGGGGCTGATTTTAACTACGCATGGCCCAGTGCCGAGATTGCCGTAATGGGGGCCAAGGGAGCCAGTGAGATCATTTTCCGAAAGGAGATCCATGATGCCGAAAATCCTGAGGCCAAGCTGGCCGAGAAAGAGGCAGAATACGCCGAAAAATTTGCCAATCCTTTCAGGGCGGCCAGGCGTGGGTTTATTGATGAAGTGATTATGCCTGAGCAGACGAGGAGAAAACTGATCAAAGCCTTTAGCATGCTCAAGAACAAAAAAGTCAAAGGGCCCAAAAAGAAACACGGAAATATTCCCTTATGAGGATAAGAAAGCCCGGGCATGGACCTAAAATTCAAGCAGGGAGGTAGACGACCCCGCTGCAGGAATCTCGTGAAGCACCGGTAACCGAACTCAACACATTCACTTCTCCCTTTGATCTCAGGAGCCCCATAAAGGCGAAAATGAGTGCTTCCTTAAAGGAGACCAGCACCTGGTCCGGAATCGTAATTTGCCAGTCACTGCCGAGATAATGAGTCAGGGTTTCGATCAAAAATTTATTATAAGCTCCTCCGCCGGTGATCAGCAAACTGTGATTCCCATCGGTATGGTGAGCCTTGATCTCTTTCGCAATTTGGTAACCAATATGATGAACCGAAGTATGTAAAAGATCTGCATTTGAAGATGCAGATCCCTCCATCAGAGGAAGGATGGCTGACCGGAACCACTCAAATCCCGTCGATTTAGGATAGGGCAGGTTGTAGTATTCCAAATTGTTCAGCGCCTTAAACAGGCCCGGCTCTAATTGTCCACTTCTGGCCATCTTTCCTTCGTCATCATAGGCCATACCTTCCCTGGCACTTAAATAGTTCAAAAGCATATTGGCAATTCCAATATCATAGGCCATGCGTCTTCCATCTACATCAAAAGAAACATTGCTGATGCCACCCAGATTGAGACAATGGCTATAATCTGCAAAAAAGGTTTTGTCGCCCATGGGAACCAGCGGAGCACCTTCTCCGCCCAGGCTAACGTCTAAGGATCTGAAATCGCAGACCACCTGAACTCCGCATGCGTTTGCCAGGGGCTGACCTGCACCCAGCTGAAAGCTGATCCCTTTCCCTGGTTGATGGTGAACGGTGTGGCCATGGCTGGCCACCAGCTTGATATTTTCACGGTCCTCCCCAAGAAAGTCAGAGGCTTGTCTACCTAGAAAGGTGCCGTATTGGAAGTGAAAAGCAAGCAGGGATTCAGTGTCGAGAAATATAGCATCCTTAAGTTTAGCTTTCATTTCTTCTGAATAGGAAATCGTATCAGCCCTTACAATCTCAAATGCCCATCGGCCTTCTTTTTTCCAGAAATTGCATAGAGCCAGATCGAGGCCATCCAGTGAAGTGCCCGACATCATTCCAAGAATGCTGTAAACTTCCATTTTATTGAGTCTTTAATTGGACGGGTAGTTTACCCAATGAAGGACTTTTACCCAGAAAGTGATTATAGGCGTTTACCTGGAACGGCTCAAAATCCTGGAATACCACCACCACAGCTTTAAATAGATTTAAGGGTAAAATATTAAGTACATAAGGATTTCCGAAAAGATATAAAATAACATGCTTTTCTGATGCTATCCGTCTGATGTAATTCAATGCCTTATCGCTCATCCCGAAATTATTCAACGGTTTCATATGAGGCGGGTATAGGGCCAGTACCACATGGCTAGTCAGATCTGGGTGATTATCCTTCAGATCACCTTGCTGAATGCCGATGTTATACACATCCATTTTTTCTGCGAGCAATTCTGTAAATACAGTCTTTCCGCCGGGATTGTAAGCCAGGCAGCAGATATTTTTAGAGGCTTGGAATGCCCTCAATTGAGCTTCTGTGCCCTTTACCAGACACAAACTTTCCTCAGCTAAATTTTGCATCAGGGCAGGGTAGCTGGTGTTTTCATTAGATGATATTTTCTGTGAATATGCTTTTTCTTTTAATTGCCAGACCCTGGCAAAATGTTCTTCCACTTCATCGTCTGTAGTTTCCCGGGCTATCAATTCTATTGCCTCAACCGTATGCTCAGCATAACAGAGGATATCCGTACCGGCGGAATAGGCATTAAATTCGAGTTCCCCCTTTACTGGAAAATTTTTTGAAACGGCGTACATATTCAATGCATCCGATACAACCACTCCCTGGTAGCCGATGTCCTGTCGCAGCCATCCGTTAATAACATCCTCTGAAACAGATGAAGATTCTTTTTTCCCCTTGCTAATGGCAGGCACGGCTAAGTGACCTACCATAACTGAATCTACACCTTCTTCGATCAAAGCCTTGAATGGGATAAGTTCATTGTTTTCCAGTTCTTGCCTGGTCTTATCAATCACAGGCAGTCCCAGATGCGAATCAGTGTCTGTATCGCCGTGTCCCGGAAAATGTTTGGCACTGGTAAGAATGTTTTCACTTTGAAGTCCCTTCATCAGAGCCTTAGCACAGCTGGAGACTTTCTCCGGATCCTCACCAAATGAGCGATAGCCTATAACAGGATTGTCCGGGTTGTTGTTGAGGTCTGCCACGGGCGCAAAATTCCAGTGAATCCCTGCTGCCCGGCAATCGGCACCAATCTGCCTGCCGACTTCAAAAATAAGATCTTCACGGTCCTGCATGGCCCCCAGGCAGATAGCATATGGATATTGAGCGGTGTTCTCAATTCTCATGGCCAGACCCCATTCAGCATCTATACTGATCAACAGGGGCATGCGGGAAGCATTCTGATAGCGTTTGATCAGCTGCCTCATCACATCGAGGCTCTCGTCATTGTAGATCACTTCCTTTTTTCCCTCAAAATTGGTTGCTGCGCTGGCCCTGCTGTGAAAAAAGCATATACCGCCTATTCCATGTGCAGCAATCAATTGCTCCATTTTCTCGATCTCTTCCTCACTGTCATTGATATAGACGGCAGGCATAAAACTCTGGGCTATCTTTTCTTTCTTGCTGAGCGTTTTTTGGGCCTTGATATATGAAATGCAATTACTCATTATGTACTGCTCCTTTCTTTCCGTATTCCGGAGGATAATCCAAATATTTGAGCATGAAGATTGCGGGTAATGCTCCCAGGACGACCCAAATGAAGAAGCCGTCATATCCCAGCCATTCCTGCATGTAGCCACTGATAAGTCCCGGAATCATCATGCCCAGGGCCATGAAACCTGTGGCCAGGGCGTAGTGTGAAGTTTTGGATGCACCTTCAGCGATGTAGATCAAAAAGACCATAAACCCTGCTATGGCAAATCCGTATCCAAATTGCTCCAGAACAACTGTAGCCACTACCGGGATAATATGATTGGTATCTGTAATGGCCAGGTAGGCGTAAAATGCATTGGGGATGTTGATGGAAAGAACCATGGGAAACATCCATTTCTTGAGACCGTCTCTCGAAATTAGTATTCCACCCAATATTCCTCCTATAGTGAGCATGATCACGCCGATGGTACCATAGATCGTTCCCACTTCAGCCGTTGTGTACCCCAGGCCATCATTTTCAACGGAATCTAGGAAGAAAGGCGCGGCCATTTTAACCAGCTGAGACTCCCCCAATCTGAAGAAGAGCACAAAGGCAAGGGCCATGCCCATACCCTTCTTTTTAAAGAAGCTGGAAAAAACTTCAAAAAATCCCTGGGGTTTTTGCAATTCAATGGCCCCGGAACTCTCGTATTTGGGGGTGACGAAAAAATTGGAGATGGTGAGAGCCAGCATAAGAAACGCCGCGGCGATCATGGTAATAGACCATGCCTTGGTATTATCTCCATAATAGGTTTCGAGGAAGCCGGCAAGTATGACCAATAATCCCTGACCGGTTACATTGGCGAGTTTGTAAAAGGTGCTCCGTATACCAACAAAAAAAGATTGCTTGTCTTGAGTCAGGCCGATCATGTAATAGCCGTCTGAAGCCACATCGTTAGTTGCTGAGGCGAAAGCCGCCATCCAGAAGCAAGCCAGGGTGGTGACGAAGAAAATGTTTGTGGGAAGCAGTAATCCAATACCCAAAAGGGCAGCAGAAATCAAAAGTTGCATCCAGAGAAACCAATTCCGTTTAGTACTGATCAGATCCACATAGGGGCTCCACAAAGGTTTGATGACCCACGGGAGGTATAGCCAACTGGTGTAGAGCCCAATATCGGCATTGCTGATCCCTAATTTCTTATACATGATTACCGAAACGGTGACTATGAGGACAAAGGGCAGGCCCTGGGTGAAATAAAGGACGGGTACCCAAATCCAGGCCCACTTATTTTTCTCGATCATATTGGTCTAGTTGAATGAATATTGGCTGGCTTTCTGCCCCGTAAAGATCTATAAAAGTTACGGCCAGAATTTTGTTTCTGCCTAAAGATTTTTTGTTTAGCCGCAGCTTAAGTCCCTGGTCAAGGTATAATTTGCGGTTTATATTGGCCGGATCGCTGCTTATGTCAGGGTTGTTCTTGCGGGAGGTGTAGACTATGGCATATTTATAGGCTTCAGGACTTTCAGATTCAAAATTCAATTCCAGCAGATCAGGAGAATTCACCACGTTTTTCAAACGGGGAAACTGATATAGACTTATTCTGGGAACGGGCGAAACAGGTGTTAAGGCGGGATAAGGATATATTCTCTTCCTCAGAAATTTGCTGACTCTTTCATGTTTGATCAGCGATTTGGCACTAAAAAATACATTGCCGGATGCTTGCGGGTAGGAGCGGGTAAGCCACAATTGTTCAGCCAATTCCTTTTTGCGGTCCCAGGCTTTGTCATTATTGTTGCGCACTTTATATGCCGCATTACCCACATAGAGATTGATCCCGTTGCTGTTTTCGGACCACCAGTTGATCAATGTTCTGAATGAGGCCGGCGAATAATCCATGCTCCAGTAAAGTTGGGGCACCAAGTAGTCTATCCAGCCTTCTTGCATCCATAAAAGCGGATCTGCATTCAGGTCATAAAAAGTGGTTTGTCCGGCCCGGGTGTCCGAACCAAGAGGATCCTGACTTTTATTTTTCCATACACCAAACGGGCTAACACCGAATTGTACCCAGGGTTTACGCATTTTAAGCGTGTCATTTACTTTTTTAATGAGGCTGTCTATATTAGATCTGCGCCATTCACCCAGCTCCACACCGCCTGGTGCGTAGTTGCGGTAGGATAGGCTATCGTGAAAGATTTCGTCCTTCCGTGTATAGGGGTAGAAATAATCATCAAAGTGCAATCCGTCTATGGGATATTTATCCACCACTTCAGCCATCACCGCAACCAGGTGATCCCGTACGGCTGGCAGGCCCGGATCATAATAATACTTTGGCCCATAGGCAATCATCCACTCCGGGTGCTGGAAAAAATCATGACTTTCATCCAGCAGTTCAGTTTTCATGTCAAAAGTAGCCCGGTAGGGGTTGAACCAGGCGTGAAATTCCATGCCTCTTTTATGGGTCTGGTCTATGAGCCATTGCAGAGGATCTTCATTGGTATCAGGCGCTTTGCCTTCCTTACCGCTCAGGTAGCGGGACCAGGGGGCCAATTGGGTAGGGTAGAGGGCATCACCGGCTGTCCTCACCT
>JBPEXP010000065.1:0-2568 GCA_052031475.1 Flavobacteriaceae bacterium
CATCTGCCAGAAAGTATCTGGCTGATAGCCTGGCTTCAGGCCCTCCGTAAGTTTCTATGATCTCATTATTCCCGTACTGAACCACATCGATCAGGGTGCCGTCATTTCTCGGTACATTTTCTTCATAAACCCGCTGTTCTGCAGGGCCCAGGGCGGCGAAAAAGGAGTATCGCAAGCCTACGTCTATCAGGAACTTTTCACTGACTTTAAAGCTGTCTGAAATAAAGACGCCCCCCTCAAATCCCTGCTCTTCAGGGATCACTAGCGGACTCACTATGGATTCCGGGTTCAACGGGTCTATCCGTCCGGGATCTACACTGTAGTATTTGCCTGCCAAACCGTAATCAATGGTGTGTGCTTCACTGTGCAGGTACTTCATTTTGAGTTTCAGCTCTGTTTCGTTGATCCTGTAACCCAGGTCGAAATCGTTGTTGGTCTGGCCGTCAAATTCGATGTTAAAACGATATTCACTGTTGGCCAATGACACCACAGCCGTATTCTTCTCGTTGAATTTGTGGTCCCATTCCAGGCTCATCAGCCGATTGCTGTATCTGAATAGGGAGTCTGAGGTAATACTGAACGCATCCTTGCTGAAATATCCGGAGCCTTTGATCTCGTTGTTATCATTGATCTTATGGCTATACTTACCCACCACGTCAAAGAATGAGGCCTCGCTGTTATTGAGTTGAGGATCATCCAAAGAGCGCAATATCCAATCTGAGTAGGTGGCCCTTCCTCCGACGATCAGGCCGGATTTTCCCTTTACTACGGGTATGTCGAGCATAACATTGCCGGTAACCGGGCCTATGGAAACCTCACCCGAAAATTTTTCTGAATTCGCATCCTTGGTATTGATATCAAAGACCGAAGACAATCTTCCTCCGAACTCAGCAGGTATCCCGCCTTTGTAAATACTTACGTCCCCTGTGGTAAACGGATTGAGCGCTGAGAAAATACCAAAGAAATGAGTGGGGTTGTAGAGCACACCTTTGTCTAACAGAAATAGGTTCTGATCAGCCCGGCCTCCTCTTACATTGTACCCCTGGGCCCCCTCGCCTGCCGTTGAAATGCCGGGTAGTGTAACAGCGGCTTTCAGAATGTCGCGCTCTCCCAATACCAGGGGGATCGTTTTAATCTTTTCTACTTCCAAGACAGTAACACCGGTCACAGCCGTGGCCACATTCCGATCCGTTTCACCGCTCACCACCACTTCATCGAGTTGGGTAAAACTCTCTTCCATATCAAAATTCAGGCTTCCGTTATTGTAGATAATGACCCGCTTTCGCAGCGTGGCAATACCCAGCGAGCGGGCTTCCACAATATTCACCCCCGCAGGTAATTCTAGACTGTACACCCCGTTAGCATCCGTGGTGGTCCCTATATTAGTACCTGGAACAATAATGGCCAGTTCGGGAATTGGTTTTCCAGTTTCTTTGTTGATGGCTACACCGCTCAAGGTAAAATTGCGGCTTCGGCTATTTCTCGTCTGCCTGCCGATGCGTACCGTTTCTATTTCACGTGCTGCCTCGGCCCTATCTTCCTGAACAAAAAGAGGGTTTACTTCTTCCTCAAGCGGACCGGCTGTTTCTTCCTCGTCTTCCCCGAAATACTCTTCCGGAAGTTGGTCGATGATCAAATTGTTTTGAGTCAGAATGACGGTTCCATCGTCCGAAAAGAAGAAGTTGATGAGCGTCTCTTTGAAGAGGTCGTTCAACACCTCGTCCAATGGCTGGTCCTGATAGCTGCCGCTCACCCTGGTTCTGCCAAACCAATCTGAAACAAAATAAAATTTAAGTCCGCTTTCCTGCTCAATGAGGTCTACCGCCTGTTCAAGAGGCACGTCCTCAAAACTCAGTGTAATTTTTTGATCCTGGGCTATTCCGCAGACTGAGACCAGAACCGCCAGGTAAAAAAGCAACTTTTTCATGGATTTTTGTCGGGTTCTGGTGTTGAGATCTGTTCGTGAATATCTCTCATCAAATTAATCATGAAGATATCCGGCTGGTTATTTCGCAATCTTTTATTCTTTTGATAAAATGAATCGATCTGTTTTTTTAGGACCGGAAAGACTTCAACGAGGTCTTTTTTGCGATCCAAAGCGAAATATTTACCCGCCATATCCAGCATATATTTCTTCTGGTCATCAATGAACTCGTAATATAAAGCCCTGCGATCTTTCCGCAGGAAATCCTTTTTTTGATGCTTGGCCAGAAGCCTGTGTCCTCCCTCCTGCCATAGGAGTTCATAAAAACCTGAGGCACCCGAATCGGCCGATATATCAGTGACGTTTACAAAAGAAGTCCCGTCTATCTGGAAGGAACGGATATTAGATTTGATAAGTTGCAGGCCACCACCCCCAAGCCTGTCTAATTGTTTCAGGATCAACTCATCTCCAAATACGTCGTACTTAATTTCAATGTTGTGAAATTCCTGTCCTGAGTAATTTACCGATCCCTGATACCAACGGGCAGATTTGAAGAATTTAACCTGGTCATTGATAGTTCGATAAAATTCACGGTAAATAATACCCTCGTATAATGGAGTATTTTCAATGCCTACCTGCTGATC
>JBPEXP010000066.1:0-16907 GCA_052031475.1 Flavobacteriaceae bacterium
TCCTTTCTCTTAGAGAAAAGTGCTACTTCATGCTATGAAAAAAGCTCCTTTTTGCGAAAGGAGCTTTTCATTGTACAGGCGGAGAGACTCGAACTCTCACACCTTTCGGCACTAGATCCTAAGTCTAGCGTGTCTACCAATTCCACCACGCCTGCATTTCAGTAAAAAATTTGCAGTATAAATTTATTCTCCGTATCCGCCTAAGGCAGAGAAGGAGAACCACGCCTGCAAATGGGGTGCAAATATAATTTAAAAAAACAATAATCGGCAGTGAATATGTCAAAATTGAAAGCATCTTTTTGTAAATTTAGTCCATAACAAACTGCTCTTATGGATAGTGTAGGTGACTATATTTCCGAACACAAACAACGATTTCTCAACGAACTTTTTGAACTTCTAAAAATACCTTCGGTTAGTGCGGACTCTGCCTTTTCGCAGGATGTGATCAATGCAGCTGAAGCAGTTGCCCAATATCTTAAAGATGCCGGTTGCGATGTGGTGGAAGTCTGTGAAACAAATGGCTACCCTATTGTCTATGGCCACAAGATCATCAACCCAGAACTGCCCACGGTTCTGGTATACGGACACTATGATGTACAACCCCCAGACCCTGTAAATCTGTGGGAGTCTCCACCCTTTGAGCCCGTGATCAGGGAAACAGAGTTGCACCCTGATGGGGCCATCTTTGCGCGCGGCGCTTCAGACGACAAGGGCCAGATGTTCATGCACGTAAAAGCCTTGGAATTTATGGTCAGAAATGAATTGCTTCCCTGCAATGTGAAGTTCATGATCGAAGGCGAAGAAGAGGTGGGCAGTGAAAGCCTCGGTGAATTTGTAAAGGAAAATAAGGAGAAACTTTCCAATGACATCATCTTAATCTCTGATACCGGAATGATTGCCAATGACGTGCCCTCCATCACCACCGGCCTTAGAGGATTAAGTTATGTGGAAGTGGAAGTGACAGGTCCGAACCGGGATCTTCACAGCGGACTCTATGGTGGTGCCGTGGCCAATCCGATCAATGTGCTCACTAAAATGATCGCATCCCTTCACGATGAGGATAATCATATAACCATACCCGGTTTCTACAACAAGGTGGAAGAGCTGAGTAAGGAAGAACGGGAAAAAATGGCCGAGGCCCCCTTCGACCTCGAGCAGTACAAAAAATCCCTGGATATTGATGCCGTTTACGGCGAAAAGTCCTATTCGACCAATGAAAGAAATTCCATTAGACCAACTCTGGATGTCAATGGCATCTGGGGAGGCTATACCGGTGAAGGTGCCAAGACGGTCATTCCAAGTAAGGCCTACGCCAAAATATCCATGAGACTTGTGCCTAATCAGGATTGGCATGAGATCACCGAGCTCTTTTCGAATCATTTTACCAGCATCGCACCCAAAGGGGTAAGCGTAAGAGTGACCCCCCATCACGGTGGCCAAAGCTATGTGACGCCCATTGACAGTGTAGGCTACCAGGCGGCCAGCAAAGCCTATGAGGCTACCTTTGGAAAAGTACCCATTCCTAAACGCAACGGGGGCAGCATCCCTATTGTTCCCTTATTTGAAGAAGAGCTGGGCAGCAAGTCCATACTGATGGGCTTTGGCCTGGACAGTAATGCCATCCATTCTCCTAATGAACACCTGGCTGTATGGAACTTCCTGAAAGGCATCGAAACCATACCATATTTCTATAAATACTTTGCAGAAATGAACAGCTGAGCAGAGGTGCCCCGATTTTCGGGGCTTTTTTGTAACAAATAGTGTAAAACTGCGTTCTAACTAGCAAGCAATCAAAAACGAACACTATTATGATACGTCGCTTTTTTATGCTCTGTTCCGGAGCAGACATGGATATTCTGGATACCTGCTCTTCAGGTGAAAAAAACAAATATGCCGGGATCGGGGCCACGGTTTTCTTCACTGCCCTGATGGCTTTCATCGCAGCCTCTTATGCCCTGTTTACAGTATTTGACAACGTTTACGTCGCCATTGCATTCGGTCTTTTATGGGGTCTTCTGATCTTTAACCTGGACCGTTTTATCGTCTCTACCATCAAGAAACAGGACCGGGTTTGGAGCGAGATCCTGCAGGCAACACCGCGGATCATCCTGGCCGTAATTATCGCCGTGGTCATTTCTAAGCCTCTGGAGTTGAAGATTTTTGAGAAAGAGATCAACCAGGTCTTGCTGGAAGAAAAAAATCAAATGACCCTGGCCAACCAAGATCAGATCGCACTGCAATACAACCCGAAAATTGATCAGCTGAATTCGGATATCACTGCGCTGAAATCCGAAATTGCTGAAAAAGAAGCAGCCACTAACGAGCTTTATGAAACCTACATTGCGGAAGCGGAAGGCCGCAAAGGGACCTTGTTAGTGGGCAAAGGACCTGTTTATCGTGAAAAACGCGAGAAGCACGATGCCTACCTGGCCGAATTAGTAGCCCTCAAAGAAACAAACCAGGCTAAAATTCTGCAGATCGAAAGCCAGATCAGTGCCCTCAACCAACAATATGCTGCGGCTGTAGAAAATTCACAGCCCATTATTGACGGTTTTGATGGATTGATGGCGCGAATCAATGCCCTTGGCAAACTTCCCTGGTTTCCTTCTTTCTTTATATTTCTATTATTCCTGGCCATAGAAACTTCACCTATAGCAGTAAAACTTCTGGCACCTAAGGGGGCCTACGACCTGAAACTTGAGGAAGAAGAATCTATCGTCGCTACCTGGGTAGACCAAAAGGTAGGTCAGCGCAAGGATATTCTTGCCACAGATCGCATTTTGAATGAAAAGATCTATGGCGAAATTGCAGAAGAAGAAGCCGTCTACGCCTATAAAAAGCAGAAGGCTGAAGAATTACTAAGACTGCAGGCCGACAGTTTCCACGATTTACAGGTGAAGAATCTCTAAAGGTTTTTCATTTCTTCCCTTAATTTTCGGGAAAGACCATTTACTACCAATTCATAACTGTGATCCAGTAGCTCGAGGATCAAGTTAGCGGGCAATTGTTCCAGATACATTGTATTCCAGTGCACCTTGCTCATATGATAGCCCGGCATAATAATACCATCATAGGTCTCCCTCAGTTCGATGGCCTGCTCCGGGTCGCATTTCAGGTTTACCTGTGGTGGTAAACGTTCCAGGGGTACCAGGGCGAACATCTTACCCATCACCTTAAATACAAGGGTATGTTCATCAAAGGGAAATCCCTCGGTAACCCCTTTTTTCATCAGACAGGCTTCCCTGAATTGCTCGATATCCATAATAGGAAAACTATTCTTTTAGCTCTAACGCGTCGTAGACAACTACCTTTTTCCACAAATGCTTGGCCTCCTCAATGAATTGCAGGTGTACATCTTCGTTTTGATACAATTCCTGCGCCTCCGCAGATTCAAATGTCACGATAAGTTTATAAGTAAAGCTGTCATCTACCACCTCCCTGGTAGCTTTTGGGGCCACGCCGATAAAATTCGTCTTGGTGTACCTGGATGTTTCCAGGAGTTTCTTCAGGGAAGTTTCAAAAGCCTGCCGGTCTTCTGAATTTTCAGGATTATGTAGCCAGAAATATACACTGTGAACAAAATTCGGGTCGAAGGAGTTTTCCATATCCTGTGCCTGGCCCTGATAGGTAAGCAGGCAAATCAAAACCGAAAGACATAATTTTTTCATCACTAGTTGATTAACGTTGATCTTTTATTTTCTCTACAAGCTTCTTTTCTTCCTCCGGCAGTTCGAGGGCAGAATAGTCGAGCTTCCAACCTATGGTCTCCACCAGCTTCCCAATCAGTAGAAGCGCTTCCATGGCCTCTCTGCGAGCGGTTTCCATGAGTCCGCTTTCCGGGATCTTAGCCTCAATATGGGCCTTGGCTTCTTTATTCAGGCTTGTAAAGTCATCGGGCTTAAACGTATTGAATAAGCCGTTCCTGATATCGTAGAATTCCAGGTCGGGTTCAATGGAGAGCACCTCGGGTCTTGGGAAATTGGTGAGGATGATCTTCTTTTTGCCGGTATCTGCATGAAGTTTGATCTTTTTCAGATCATAGCCAATCCGGGCCTTGGCATTGATGACGATCAGGGCCTTCTTTTTGCTGCTGATCAAACTGAAATACTGCTCTTTGGAGCTTTCGTATTTGTAGATCTCCGCGAAATCACCTTCAACTGTGATCAGCTGACAGACGCTTTTGATGCGTTCGAGAAGTACGGTCGACTGATGCTTGGTGAGCTCCTTGCTTTCCTTTTTTCTGAAAAAGCTGTATACCCAATACATCAGGATAGCTCCTAAGATCAGGCTCAGCGAAAAAAGTAGAAGACTTTCCATTTATTTGACTAATTCTATAATCAACCTTAATCCTTTATCAGACGATATAAGACCGGCCTGCTTGGGCTGGCGTCATTTTCAAACGGAGCCATCTGCAGTTCCAGCAGGTAGGTGCCATCCTCAATATCGTTGTCCACATAGATCAATTCTGTGATCGATGCTCCCATCCTGGGCTTTTCTTCCACCTTCCAGAAAGCCCTGTGAGCCAGGAGGGCACCGTTATCCTTTTCCTTGTCTACAGAAGGCAGGTCGATCAGCAAATGCTCTACGCCCTGCTCTGCCAGGTACTCTGCAGTTTGCTCCAACAAATATGGCGGATTGCTTCCCCCATAATTTCGTTCGGTTTTCTCCTTCATGTTAGGCAGGGTGCGAATTATAAGCGCTTCCCTTTTTTTACTCCCCAGTGCATATTTCAACTGTTTGCGCGAAATGACAAAATCATCCTGATACTTTTCCGGAGCTATGGTGACGAGCTCGGCAAGAAAAAAAAACTTTTTTAGTTGTGCGTTTACAGACTGCGCCTCCTTTGTAATATGTCCCACACATTCAGTGTGGGTGCCATGCGCATGAGGATTAAACCAGATATCGTTGAAATTTACCGCCGCCCCTGCTTTTACTGTCATGGGTTGGTTGCCTATTTCAAAAGGTCTGATCATTGGTTTGTCTCTCCCCCAGGCACTGAGATTCCGGCCATCTCCCCTTAATGAAATTGAAATATCCAAAGGCTGGCTTAAGTCGATCTTGTAATTCCTGTTATGTAATTTAATCTGGGCCAACATCGATAGCAAAATCTAATCGCTAAGTGGATTTACGAATTTTCTAAGTTAAGCATAAAAAGATGGGAGGCAATTCCGTCGGCTAGAAACTTACCCTTTTTGGTCACCCTCATAACATCGTCATCCAGGTAAAGTAAATGGTCATTCAAAAATGTACTCGCTTGCTTTTGGAAGTACTGCCGGTAAGGCGTGCCAAATTTATCTTCAAGAGCCTCCAGAGAGACACCCCAGATAGTCCTCAGTCCTGTCATAATATATTCATTGTAACGATCCGTAAGGCTTAACACCTCAGATTCCATGGGTAGTTCTCCTTCCTGCAAAGCCTTCATGTATTTCGGATTGTTCCGCACATTCCAATATCTGTGAAGTCCGTCGTAGCTATGAGCCGAAGGGCCAATACCCAGATAGGGTTTCTGCTGCCAGTAGGCCGTATTATTTCTTGAGAAGAAAGCCGGTAATCCAAAATTAGAAATCTCATAATGTATGTAGCCTGCCGCATCAAGCCTGTCTTGCAGGATCAGGAACTGTGCTTCAGCAGTCTCTTCGTCCACGTCCGGTATAATGTTTTTATCTATTAAGGCTCTGAGTGCCGTCTTCGGTTCTACGGTTAATGCATAAGAACTGATATGCGGAAGATTGTATTTCAAAGCTATTTCTATATTCTCTTCCCATTGTTCATTGTCCATCCGGGGTATGCCGTAGATCAGATCGATGGAGATATTCTCAAAATGCGCCTTTGCCTCTTCCAGACAACGCCTGGCCTCACTGGCAGAATGGATGCGGTTCATAAGCCGAAGATCCTCATCAAAGAAGGACTGAACCCCTATGCTCAGCCGGTTGATGCCGGCTTTTTTGAAAGCGGTGATTTTTTCTTCCTGCAGATCATCCGGGTTGGCTTCCAGAGTGATTTCCGCATCACCACTTACTTTAAAATGCTTGTAAATGGTATTTAACAGATCAAGTACTTCGGCCTCACTCAGAACAGAGGGTGTACCCCCGCCAAAATAGATGGTCTCGATTTCTTTTTCAGGCCAATCGGCCTGCCTGATCCGTATCTCTTCCTTCATGGCTTCCAGCATCCGGTCTTTCTTGGAAAGACTGGTGGAAAAATGAAAATCACAATAGTGACAGGCCTGCTTGCAGAATGGTATATGGAGGTATATGCCGGACATCAGATTCCTTTTATAATTATCACGACATATGAAAAGAGATAAGCCAGCACTACGTAGAAAAAGAACGCAAAGAAGTAGATCACTAAAGATTTGATCCCAACCAACCATGGCTTTTTCTGAAAGAAGGAGATCATAGAATAGATAAAAAACACACACATGATGAGTGTTGCCAGGAACTGGATATTATGGCTTATGTATTTGTATACCACAGGGTTTATTATGGCTATTAGCGTGTAGAATCCGATCAGGTAAAAAGAAACTGCTATATATTCCGCAAGGCTGTAATGACGGTAAAAGAATAATTTAAGAAATCCGGCCAACGTCAGTACAAAGAAGAATAATAGGTTATTGATATTCTGAAACATATACCGGCCGGCTGCAAAAAATCTTTCTGAACCGGGAACTTGCTGTGAAGGCTGAGGTTCGTTATCCAAAAATGGATCAAAATCCGTCAGCCATCGGAAAAAGATGTAAAGTACTGTGGCGAGGATGAAAAATGATATGGGCTTGTAATACCTTTTTCGCCTGCCCTGCAGATATTCCCTGAAAAGTTGCCCGGGATGGAGAATTAAGGCCCTGATCGTCCTCGGTAAGGGCGCGCTAATAGAGAACAGATTATCGGCCAGGTCGTTGAAAGTTTCCCGGAAGGTAACGCGATGTACCGAAGCGCGCTGACCGCAATGAGCACAATAAACTGAGCTGAGAGGTTGTCCGCAATTTTTACAATCATTGGTCTTTACCTCCATGACCGGCTAATTAATGCGCTCTGCATTCTGTTTGATAAAGGCCTCCCAACCGCTGTAGGTCTTGCCAGAATCAATCTTTCCTTCATTGTAGAAATGGCAGACAGCCGCTGCCAGTCCATCCGTACTATCCAGGTTTTTGGGCAGTGATTTTAGATTTAAGGTAGACTGCAGCATTTTTGCTACCTGCTGTTTACTGGCATTGCCATTACCCGTTATGGCCATTTTGATCTTTTTTGGGAGGTATTCGGTTATCGGGATCTGTCTTGATAAGCCTGCTGCCATGGCTACGCCCTGGGCCCGTCCGAGCTTAAGCATAGATTGGACATTTTTTCCGTAGAAAGGCGCTTCGATAGCTATTTCATCAGGATGATAGGTGTCTATGAGTTCAATTGTCCTTTCAAAGATGACCTTTAACTTTACGTAAGGGTCGTTGTATTTTCTGAGGATCAACTCATTCATCTGGATAAACTCCATAGACTTTCCCACAATACGGATGATACCGAAGCCCATGACCGTAGTACCCGGATCAATACCTAAAATGATTCTTTCTTTTGCTTCAGCCATAATTTATCGCGTATTGAGTTCCAGGGGTATCCGAAATTTTGCACTCACGGGTATGCCGCGCTTTAAGGCAGGCTCAATAGTGGGAAGACTTTTAAGACTCTGGGTGATAATGGCGTTAAACTCTGGTACCTGTTCCTGGATCTGGTGATTCTCAATATCGAGGACTGTGATGGACCCATCCCGTTCTACCAGAAAATCCACATAGATCGTATCTTCAACGTCTTCTTTCAATTCAAATTCAAAGTCTTTCAAGGTAGAAGAAAAGTGTTTCAGCAGTTCCTCTTCAAAACAGATCCTCTGCTCTTCTTTGGCAATAGACTCTTCGCAATTTAAAAAATGCGGATACTGATCCACATCATTCCAGTTAATACTGCTCAATTCTTCCTGAACAAGTCTCCGGGTCTTTTCTTCCTTCGGGGTCAGTAAATCACATGAGCAGCATAAAAAAAGGCAGGCAAAAGTCAGTAACAACCGCATCTTAGAAGTGTTCTGGGATGAAAATTACAATTTTTTTGAGTAATCCTTTGATAAGGATCCTCCTAAAAATATCAGAAAAGCAATGTAACTTTAAGCCGGTCTACTCGTCCAATAACAAAATAAAAAATATGGATCTGGTTCTGCTTTTAATAGGATTTATACTTATGATCACCGGTATCTTTGGCAGTTTTCTACCCGTTCTTCCTGGACCCCCGCTAAGTTGGGTGGGGCTCTTACTTCTGGTGTTGACGGAAGCTGTACCTGACGATTGGTGGTTCCTGGGAATCACTGCTGCCGTAGCCTTGTTTGTTTTTGCGATAGACTATCTGATCCCCGCCATGGGGACCAAGAAATTCGGGGGGAGTAAAGCAGGAATGATCGGTACGATGATAGGCCTGGTAGTGGCCATCGTCTTTCCTATTTTCGGTGTCTTCGGCATTATTATCTGGCCATTTATAGGGGCACTAGTAGGTGAAATTGCCAATAAGGCCGACAATAAAACCGCTTTAAAGGCGGCATTCGGCTCGTTCATAGGATTTCTAACGGGAACCTTCCTGAAGTTTGTGGTATCTGTGGTTTTCCTTGGATTGTTTGTCAGTAAGACGATTGACCACTGGGGCAGCCTTTTCCCTTACTTTAATTAATCCACACCAGTTTATCCGATATCGGTGTCCTCTCCTGCCTGGGAAGTTCCTCATCGTAGTAACCCATGTAGAAAAGACCGAGGCATTTCTCGCCTTCGGCCAACTCTACAAATTCATCCATATGGGCGATCAACGCCGGCGAACTCCAATAGGATCCTATGCCCATCTCTGTACAAGTGAGCCACATATTCTGAACCGCCATGGCTGTGGCTGCCAACTCCTCCCATTCGGGAACACTCTTTGCCGGATCACGCTGCATGCAGATCAGGATGACCGCTGCGGATTTCCTCGGTTTCTCCCTCATCTTTTTTTCCTTGATCTTTTTGGGCCTTGCCTCAGTTTCGCGGTATTTCTGAGCCATAAAGTCGCCCAGCCGTTCCAGGCTCTTGCCGGTCACCACCTTAAATCTCCACGGTTGAGTCATTCTGTGTGAGGGTGCCCAATTGGCAGTTTCCAGTATCTGCAGCAGCGTTGCTCTGTCTATAGGTTTATTATTGTACTGGGCAGGAAATACGGCCCGTCTCTTCCTGATAAGGTCCTGGATCATAATGCAGATTTTAAATTCAAAAATAAGGGCTTTAGATCTTTCTTTTCCTAATTCTATGCCAAGATTATGTCTGCATGGCATGGTGGAAAAAAGAAACTTAATGAATACTTTTACGATTGCATAAAGTTCTTTAGCGTGACCGTAGATACAACGAATTTTTCTCTTGGAGAAGACAGACTCAATGCTGGTCTGGCCATAGCCATGGCCGAAAATAAAGTCAAGATCCATCTGTCCGATGCCACCCGTGCCAAAATACGATCAAGTAGGGAAATTGTAGAAAAAATCGTAGAAAAGGGCGAGCCTGTTTACGGAATTAACACGGGATTTGGACCGCTGTGTACCACCAGTATTTCCAAAGCCGAAACCAAGGTCCTGCAGGAAAATATTCTTAAAAGTCACAGTGTAGGCGTTGGTAAACCTATTGAGAACAGGATTGCCAAGATCATGCTGGTACTGAAGGCTCATGCTCTGGCCAAAGGTTTTTCAGGAATCGCAGAATCTACCCTGGAGCGTATCATTTGGCATATTGAAAATGATGCCATCCCCCTGGTCCCCTCCCAGGGGTCCGTTGGAGCTTCCGGAGATCTCGCACCGCTCTCCCATTTATTTCTCCCCCTGATCGGCTTGGGTGAGTTAGAATACCAGGGACAAGTGATGAGCGGAGAAAAATTTTTAAAGGAAAGCGGACTGCAGGCTCTTTCACTGGGCCCCAAAGAAGGATTGGCCCTCATCAACGGCACGCAGTTTATAGCCGCTCATGCTGTTCAACTGCTGGAGAAAATGCTCTATTGCATGGCCCAGGCCGATATCATAGCAGCCATGATGATCGAAGGCTTGCAGGGAAGTATCAAACCTTTTTACAGGGAACTCCACGAGTTGAGACCATTCAAAGGAAATATCCATGTGGCACAGCGGATCACCTCCCTGCTTCAGGGTTCGGAGATCATGGAAGATCATATAGATTGCGACCGGGTTCAGGATCCTTATTCACTGAGGTGTATACCACAGGTTCACGGGGCGTCAAGAAACGCCTGGCTTCACCTGAAGGAATTACTGGCCGTAGAATTGAATGCGGTTACAGACAATCCGGTAATTATTGATGAAGATCTTACGATCAGCGGCGGCAATTTTCACGGACAACCCCTGGCTATGGCCATTGATTATGCCTGCCTGGCTGCTTCAGAACTGGGAAATATCTCTGACCGGCGGATTTACCTGGCCCTGGAAGGCAATAGTCCGGGAGTACCCAAACTCCTGATGAAGGATACCGGCATCAATTCCGGTTATATGATCCTGCAGTATACGAGTGCTGCCCTGGCCAGCGAGAATAAAGGCTTTTGCTTCCCGGCCAGCGCGGATAGCATCCCTACCTCCCTGGGGCAGGAAGATCATGTTAGTATGGGGTCTATCTCGGGCAGGAAGGCCCTTCACGTAATCGAAAACGTGGAAAAGATCCTGGCCATTGAATTACTGACAGCCACCCAGGCTTTTGAATTCCGCAAACCGCTTAAATCCGGACTCATCCTCGAGGAGGTTCACAAATGGGTCCGACAACAGGTGAGCTTTGCCGATAAAGACCGGGTATTTGCAACAGATATCGAAAAAGGAATTGAAATGGTGCGCAGCGGGCAGATGGTGCGCCTTGTTGACGAGATCTGCGAGCGCGAGGGAATTTCTCTCGAGAGCAGCTATTCTTCAGAATTCAGGTTAAACTAGAATTGATGAAAAAGAAAACCCTAATAGGACCTTTCAGCCAGGCAGTAACCATGGCCGGCATCGGACTCAAAGGGTCTATCCCTGATAAGGATTTGGAAGTCATCGATTCTGCAGGTATTCTGACTGAGGCTGGGAAAATTGTTGCTGTTGGCCATTTTGAGAAGCTTAGGAGACTCCATCAGGAAGATCTTGAAAGTATTCATCAGCTGGAGGGCAAGCATGTTGCTCTGCCAGGATTCATTGATGCCCATACGCACATATGCTTTGCCGGCTCCAGGGCCAGAGACTATGCCATGCGCAATGCGGGTAAGACCTATCTTGAAATTGCCAAAGAAGGAGGCGGTATATGGGATACCGTAACTAAAACCAGGACCGCAAGCGAAGAAGAGCTCAAAAAGGGTATTCTAAAACGCGTGCGCAGGCATTTCAGGAATGGTACCACCACCATTGAGGTGAAAAGCGGCTACGGCTTGTCCGTGAAAGAAGAAACTAAAATGCTTCAGGCCATAAGAAAAGCCGGTGAAGAGATTCCTGTAGATCTTATACCAACCTGTCTGGCTGCCCATATGCCACCTAAAGATTTTGAGGGATCCTCCTCAGAATATCTGAAACACATAAGTGAAGAATTGTTGCCGAATATCCGGTCCAATGGCCTGGCACATAGGGTGGATATCTTTATTGAAGAAAGCACATTTAAAGCTTCTGAAGCTCTCCCTTATCTGGAATCGGCCAAGGCGCTCGGTTTTGACCTTACCATTCACGCAGACCAATTTACAACAGGAGGCAGCGAAGTGGCAGTTCGTGTTGGAGCCCTTAGCGCAGACCACCTGGAAGCCAGCACAGAGAAGGAGATCGAAATGCTGGCAAAAAGCAATGTTATAGCTATGGCCTTGCCCGGAGCTTCACTCGGTTTGGGCTGTGCCTTCACCCCGGCCCGCAAAATTCTGGATGCAGGGGGCTCCCTGGCGATTGCAAGCGACCACAACCCCGGTTCGGCCCCTATGGGGGACCTGCTCACCCAGGCAGCTGTACTCGGATCCTTTGAAAAACTCAGTAATGCGGAAGTGCTGGCAGGTATCACCTGCCGGGCAGCGGCATCACTCAGACTCACCGACCGCGGTCAATTGATACCCGGCCAACTTGCAGACCTCTGCGTTTTCCATACATCGGATTACCGCGAGATCTTTTACAATCAGGGGAATTTGAAACCCTGCATGACCGTAAAGCGGGGCGAGCTTATTTTTGACAAACACCATAATATCAGTGCATGAATCCCATAAAAAGTCAACTGGATTTTAAGTCTCATATCCTTCAGGGAATTCCGGAGCATTTACCTCCCAAAAGAAAGCCTTCCAACCAGGTTAGCAGGGCCCCCAAACGAAAGGATATCCTCAATGGCGAAGAGAAAAAGCTCGCACTGAGAAATGCCCTGCGCTATTTTCCCAAAAAATGGCACGAGGAACTCTCACGCGAGTTTGCTGATGAACTGAAAACCCATGGACGAATTTATATGTACCGCTTTAAGCCCGAGTATGAGATGCGGGCCAGGCCTATTTCGGATTATCCGGCCAAAATACCCGCAGCCGCAGCCATCATGCTGATGATCCAGAATAACCTGGACCCTGCAGTTGCCCAGCACCCCGAGGAATTGATCACATACGGCGGTAATGGCGCTGTCTTTCAGAACTGGGCCCAGTATCTCCTTACCATGAAATACCTGGCCGAGATGGACGGAGATCAAACCCTTCACATGTATTCAGGTCACCCGATGGGCCTGTTCCCTTCTTCCGAATCTGCGCCAAGAGTTGTAGTCACCAATGGCATGATGATCCCTAATTATTCCAGCCAGGACGATTGGGAGAAGTACAACGCGCTGGGTGTAACTCAATACGGGCAGATGACGGCCGGTTCCTACATGTACATTGGCCCACAGGGAATTGTACACGGCACGGCTATCACCGTTATGAACGCTTTCAGAAAGGTTTTAAAACAAGGTGAATCTGCCCGGGGAAAGGTATTCCTGACAGCCGGTATGGGAGGCATGAGCGGTGCTCAAACGAAGGCTGGCAATATAGCAGGCTGTATTACCGTGTGCGCAGAGGTGAATGTTCAGGCTGCTGAAAAAAGACACCAACAGGGCTGGGTGGATGAATTGATCTTCTCGATGGAAGAGCTGATCACCCGTACCAGGACCGCTATAGCCAATGAAGAGATCGTTTCTATTGCTTATGTAGGCAATGTGGTGGATGTCTGGGAAAAATTTTATGAACAAAACGTCTTTGTACACCTGGGATCGGATCAAACTTCTTTGCACAATCCGTGGGCCGGCGGCTACTATCCCGCAGGTTTAAGCTTTGAGGAAGCTAACCAGATGATGTCTGCCAACCCGGAGGCTTTTAAAGAAAAAGTTAGGGAGTCTCTTAGAAGGCAGGTGGCAGCAATTAACAAGCACGCAGAACGCGGAACCTATTTCTTTGATTACGGCAATGCCTTCCTGCTTGAATCAGCGCGAGCTGGCGCAGATATCTTTTCCGGCAAAGGCCCAAAATTCAGATATCCCTCTTACGTACAGGATATTCTGGGACCCATGTGTTTTGATTATGGATTCGGACCCTTTCGTTGGGTGTGCACTTCGGGCAGGGCAGCAGACCTTAAAAAGACCGATGCCATTGCCCTCAGAGTGATGAAGGAAATCCAGGCAAATGCACCGTCCGAGATCAGGCAACAGATGCAGGACAATATCCGGTGGATCGAAGAAGCTGAAAACAACCAACTGGTTGTAGGTTCCCAGGCCCGCATTCTCTATGCTGATGCAGAAGGCAGGATCAGGATCGCAGAGGCTTTTAACAAAGCGATCAAAGAAGGAGAGATCAGTGCGCCGGTTGTTCTGGGTCGCGACCACCACGATGTGAGCGGCACGGATTCTCCGTACCGCGAGACCAGCAATATATACGACGGGAGCCAGTTTACTGCAGACATGGCCATACACAACGTTATCGGAGATAGTTTCAGGGGCGCTACCTGGGTGTCCATCCACAACGGCGGCGGCGTAGGCTGGGGCGAAGTGATCAACGGAGGTTTCGGCATGTTGCTCGACGGTTCACAGCAGGCTTCAGAAAATCTGAAGAACATGCTGTTCTTTGATGTCAACAACGGAATTGCCAGGCGATCCTGGGCAAGAAACCCTGAGGCTTTAACAGCGATCAAAAGAGAGTTGAATCGCAGTCCTCGTTTGAAAGTGACCCTCCCACATCGGGTTGAAGATCAACTATTGGAAAGATTATTCGGTCACTCTGAACAATAATCCCATGAAACTAGTCAATATAAAACACCCCGGAAAGCATCGGGTTCCGATTGTGATCAGTGTCCCTCATGCAGGAACCCAATTCCCGGAAGAACTGGCAGGTCTTTATAAAAAAAGAATGCGGAAAATTCTGGATGACACAGACTGGTTTGTTCACAGATTGTATGAATTTGCACCTGCCATGGGCATTACACTGGTAAAGGCCAACCTGAGCCGCTGGGTGATCGACCTGAACAGGGATCCGGAAAGTGCGCCACTGTACGATGATGGCCGACTAATTACATCGGTCACTCCTCACACTGATTTTTTCGGGAACAATATTTACAAATCAAAGAAACATGAGCCTGGCAAAAAAGAGGTGGCCAAAAGGCTGAAAAAGTATTACTGGCCATATTATGAACGCTTGTCGGTTTTGCTGGAAGAAAGAAAAAAAGAGTTCGGAAAAGTTCTGCTCTGGGACGCGCATTCTATCCGGCACAGGGTTAGCACCATACAAAATGACCCTTTCCCCGACATGATCCTCGGCAATAACGATGAGAAAACGGCACAGCCTCAACTAATAAAAATAGCCCTTGAAAGCCTTAGATCCGGTGACTACGAGGTAGCGCACAACCACCCTTTTAAGGGCGGACATATTACACGTTACTTCGGCGATCCGGAAAACCAGATCCATACATTGCAGCTCGAAATGAATAAGATCCTGTATATGGATGACAATGAGATTACCTACAATAAAGCGCGAGCTGCACGTGTACAAGGACTTCTGAAATCCTGTATGGAAAATCTGGTAAAAACACTGACCTCAGGGCTATGAAAACGTATTATTTTAAAGGGGTGCTACAGGAATCTGGTTGGGTAGACCATATAAAAATATCGGTAGATCCGCAGGGCATCATTCAGAGCATCGACCCCATTGAAAATCCAGGTGACCATCCCATGCTGGGCTACGCGCTCCCGGGTTTTCAGAATGCACATTCCCACGCCTTTCAATTTGCCATGGCAGGATTGGCAGAGCAACATGGAAAGGCTAGTAAACGAGATGATTTCTGGGGTTGGAGGGAGGCGATGTACAATCTGGCACTCAGTCTGGAACCCCGGCAAATGGAGAATATCGCCACCATGCTCTATGCAGAAATGCTCAGACACGGTTATACCCATGTAGCTGAGTTCCATTACCTTCACCACAACAAGGACGGGAGGCCCTACCAAAATCCTGCAGAAATGGGCAGCAGGCTGATTGCCGCGGCAAAGACAGCTGGAATAGGAATTACCCTGATACCAATATTCTATCAGAAAGGAGGATTTAACAAAGCTCCGGAAGATCGGCAAAGGCGGTTTATTAGCAATACTTCAGACGAATATTTAAAATTGCTGGAGGCAAGCAGTAAGCTTTGCCGGCACTACGAGCATGCCAATGTTGCCATGGGTGTCCATTCACTAAGGGCCGTAGAAGGTAATAGTATCATCGAAGCTGTAAAAGCCCTAGGTGAAGATGTGCCAATACATATGCATGTCTCAGAACAGTTAAAAGAGGTAGAGGATGCTTTAAGGCACCTGGGACTACGGCCTGTAGAATGGTTGCTCGAAAAGGTGGCTCCGGATACTAGGTATCACCTGGTGCATGCTACGCATCTTACCGACGATGAGACGTTGGGCCTGGCTCAGAGCAGGGCAAATGTTGTGCTCTGTCCGAGCACCGAAGGAAATCTTGGAGACGGAATATTTCCGCTTAGGCAATACCAGGAAAACGGTGGCAAATGGAGTATAGGTACGGACAGTCATGTAGGCCTCAATCCTTTCGAGGAGATCCGGATCCTGGATTACGGGCAGCGGTTAACTTCCCACAGACGGGATACGATGGCTTCAGGCCAGGATGGAGACAGCGGAGCCTCTGCGATCCGGATGATAACAAGATCGGGGAGGATGGCTATGGGCAACCACAGAATTGCCTATTTTGAGAAGGGTGAAAAACTAAATGCCTGTGTCATTGATGCCGAATCCCCTTTATTGCAGGCTACCTCAAAGGACAATAGATGCAGTACCATGGTGTACTCATTGGATGCTTCGGCCATCAGTGCTACAATAGCACAGGGTAAGATGGTGGTGCAAAATGGGAAACACCTGAACCATCAGGAGATCTCCACTCGCTTTATCAATACCCTAACTGAGTTGAAGAACCGCTGAACCTTTTTATTCAAGCCAGGACTGGTAATATTTGCCGTCATCTATGTTCAGGGCATCCTGGGTGAGTTTTAGTGGTTTGAAAGTATCGATCATTACGGCGAGCTCTTCTGTACCTTTTTTACCAATGCTGGCTTCATAAGTGCCCGGGTGCGGACCGTGTGGAATGCCTGCCGGGTGCAGGGAGATATATCCTTTATCAATTCCTTTTCTGCTCATAAAATCGCCGTCCACGTAATAGAGGACTTCATCAGAATCTATATTGGAGTGGTTGTAAGGAGCCGGGATGGCTTCCGGGTGGTAGTCGTACAACCTGGGGCAGAATGAACAGACCACAAAGGCCCCGGTCTCGAAGGTCTGGTGCACCGGTGGCGGTTGGTGTACCCTGCCTGTAATGGGTTCAAAGTCGTGAATGGAAAATCCATAAGGGAAATTGTATCCGTCCCATCCCACTACGTCAAAA
>JBPEXP010000067.1:0-5177 GCA_052031475.1 Flavobacteriaceae bacterium
TACAATAACTTCAGACCATCGCCCGGAAGGATTACCACGCTGCACACACCTGGTGGCCACGGCGTGCGATTAGATACGCATGTGTACAGTGGATATGCCATTCCTCCAAATTACGATTCGATGATTGCCAAGCTGATCACCACGGCACAAACCCGCGAAGAAGCCATCAATAAAATGAAAAGGGCTCTGGATGAATTTGTCATAGAGGGGATCAAGACCACGATTCCATTTCACCGGCAATTAATGGACCACCCGGATTACCTGGCCGGCAATTACACGACCAAGTTTATGGAGGATTTTAAAATGGAACCTCCCAAAGAATAACATTAAAAACTCCGGCCTGTTCGGAGTTTTTTATACCATATGCGCCTAAGTTTCTGGGAATACGATACCTGGTTCAGCAATGTAGACTACACCATTATTGGCAGTGGAATAGTAGGTCTTAACTGTGCCCTATCACTTAGGTCCGACCATCCTGAAGCAAAGATCCTGGTATTAGAAAAAGGTGTGCTGCCCCAGGGGGCCAGCACCAAAAATGCCGGATTTGCCTGCTTTGGAAGTGTTTCGGAAATTCTTTCCGATCTTCAAAAACACACGGCTGAAGAAGTCTGTGAACTGGTCAGGATGAGGTACGAAGGGATTTCCTTATTGAGGAAGAGGATCGGCGACGCGGCTATGGACTATATTGAATGTGGGGGGCATGAGATCTTCCTGAAAGAAGATCAGTCGCGCTACGAAAATTGTCTGGATCATTTGGCGGAGATCAATCGTTTATTGCATCCGGTCTTCAGGCAGGATGCCTTTCAACTAAAGCCCAGTCAATTTGGCTTTGAAGGTGTTCAGGACCACTATTTAAGTAATCCGCTGGAAGGGCAATTACATGTGGGCAAGATGATGATGGCCCTGATGAAACAGGCCCAAAAGGAGAATATCATAGTGTTGAACGGTCTGTCGGTCAAGGAATTCAAACAGCTGAATGGAGCAGTGGCCGTACGCACAGATGAGGTAGAATACAACACGCGTAAACTTCTTATAGCCACCAATGGATTTGCCCCTCAGATCATGGACGCAGACCTGAAACCCGCCAGGGCACAGGTACTCATCACCCAACCAATTCCTGAACTGTCTGTAAAAGGCACCTTTCATATGGACGAAGGTTACTATTACTTCCGCAATGTAGGCAACAGGATCTTGCTGGGTGGTGCCAGGAATCTGGATCCGGAAGGGGAGACCACCGAAGAGTTTGGCTTAACCGGACCCATACAGGAAAAACTGGAATTACTGCTTAAACAGGTAATACTTCCCCACACAGCTTTTGAGATTGAAGGCAGATGGAGTGGAATAATGGCAGTGGGCGATCAAAAAAGGCCTATCATCAGTCAGCTTTCAGACGACGTATACTGCGGAGTGAGACTTGGAGGCATGGGGATTGCCATTGGAGCTCAGGTTGCGAGCACTCTCGCCAACATGGCCAAGTGAGATGGATTATCGATAAAATCTGTTTTCTTGAAGGAAAATCTTTTTATTCCCGTCAAAGAATTGTTACTTACAAGGCTCGGTAGTGGCATAAGAGGGAACACTTAAAATGACATCAAATCTCAATTTCAGGTTTAAGCCTATTTGTTGGGTGTTTTTGACAACCTGGCTGTGTTTGGCTTGCTCTTCTTCAAAAAATAGCAACCCTAAATACGAAGCGGCCTGGCAGCAGTTGGTTGACTCCGAACAATGGGAAGCCTCGCTAGATGCAGCACAGGAAGGCAAGTTTGGAGTTGATAATCAAGAGTATATGGGCGAGGAAGTGACGGATGCCATTGTTGACGAATCCACAGACCCCTTTGAAGATCAATACGAATCATGGGTTTCCAGGGCGTATTTTAAGATCATTACAGAAGCCGAGGAAGCCGATCATAGAATAAAAGCTGAACACGACCGCTTTCTGGCTGAAAACCCCGAGGCAGACACGTCTACAGATGAGAATGTGCAAAGGATCATGGAACGCTATAAAAGAAGATACCAGGCTCACCAGTCCATGTTGGAAGGTTTGAAATCCTGGCATGCATTTGACGCCTACGGTTCGGACGATCTCAAATTTTTTAAGGAAGAGAACCGCGAAGTGGTACGGGGCATGTACCTCAGGGGCAGGCCGGATGAGAAGATCGTAGATTTTTTGGTATACAAGCTGGCAGACCTGTACCATTTTGAATCCCAGTAAGCCTTTTTATTTCCCATGTGTTTTTAATGATCCATCATTCCCCTGCAGCAGGTTTTTGTTTATTTAATTCATTTCCTATTTTCATATAGCCTTACGATAGGTTTTGGCCTACAGGATACTGTATGCTACATCTGTAGTGGGCCCTGACGCCAATTAAAGCCAATTATGGAAATACTCTTTTTGATCCTTGCAGTGGGACTCATCATCTGGATGACCGCCCGTTTAAAAATACATCCCTTCCTGGCCTTATTCCTGATCAGCATATTCTATGGTCTGGCCGTTGGTATGGAGTACACGGATATTATCTACTCGATCAATAACGGTTTTGGAAGTACGCTGGGAAAAATTGGGATGATCATTTTTTTAGGCGTAATCATCGGAGCGTTCTTAGAGAATACTGGCGGAGCCTTCAGCATTGCCGAGAAGGTATTAAAATTTATAGGCAGCAGGCGTGTTCCCTCGGCCATGGGGATCATCGGCTATATTGTATCCATTCCGGTATTTGCAGATAGTGGCTTCCTGCTTTTACACCCGCTGAACAAAGGGCTTTCCAAGAAAGCCAAGATATCCCTGGCGGGGACATCCGTAGCGCTCGGTCTGGGATTATTGGCCTCACATACTTTAGTGCCACCTACACCTGGTCCTATTGCGGCAGCAGGTATCCTGGGGGCAGACCTGGGTCTTGTGATCGCCTTGGGCATCCCGGTCAGTTTTATCGCACTCATGGCAGGGATACTCTTTGCAACAAAATACGCCTCCCGGACCTATATCAACCCCGAGCTCAATGGGACGTATAAGGAAGAGAGAAAAGAGTCTGAGGGATATCGTCCTGGAGCAATGCGTTCATCTATACCCATTATTGTACCTATTGTATTAATTGTATTGAAATCATTGCTGGATCCGGAACGTACTGGACTGGACAACGCCCTGATCAGAGGGATACAATTTATAGGTGAACCGGTCATCTCACTCTTAATCGGTGTATTTCTCTGCCTTTTGCTGCCTCAAAAGCTGGAAAAGGAAATGCTTTCCAGCACAGGTTGGGTTGGGAAGGCTATCAGGGATGCGGCCTCTATAGTTTTGGTAACCGGTGCCGGCGGGATCTTTGGAGCCATCCTTCAAAATTCGGGAATTGCGGATGTTCTGGGCAACACCTTAACTGAATACAATCTCGGGATCTGGCTTCCGTTTATTCTTGCAGCTGCCCTTAAAACAGCTCAGGGATCATCTACGGTGGCGCTGATCACCGCGGCATCAGTCATATTGCCCATGATGCCGTCTTTGGGCTTTGAATCAGATATGGATAAGGCCCTTGTAGTCCTGGCACTGGGGGCAGGTTCTTCCGTGGTTTCGCATGCAAATGACAGCTTTTTCTGGGTGGTCACCCAAATTAGCGGAATGGATGTAAAAACCGGTTACAGATTGTTCAGTACAGGCACATTTGTCCTCGGTTTTACGGCTATTGTCTGCGTCTATCTTGCCGGTCTGTTACTGCATTAGACTCAATCTGTTTCGGGCTTGCGCCTGCTTTGTTTTTTGACCGAAAGGATTTTCTTAGAGGCGAGCCGTTTTTCATGTGAAGCTTTAGTGGGCTTGGTTTTCTTCCTGGGTTTAGTTTTCTGTAGCCCCTTTTCCAGGATTTCAAGCAGCCTGGATTCCGCAATCTTCCGGTTCTTCAATTGGCTTCTGGTATCATCTGCCTGTACCATGATGCGGCCTTGCTTATTAAGCCGGGTACCCAATCTGGAAAGCAATATAGACTTTTCCTCAGCCGTAAAGGCCTCGCTCTGTTCCAGATCAAAAATCAATATGGCTTTTGTGGCAACTTTGTTGACATGCTGTCCGCCTGCACCGCCACTTCTGGCAGCTTTAAATATCGACTCTCTTATGACCTGATCCGCATTCATTCCCTCTCCGCTTAGTGGACCATTCGCAGGTTGATGGTCTCGATAGGGATATTCAGGAACAGCTTGCGTCCCATTTCAAAGGGCCTTTGAGCGTTGAAATAAATCACCTCTTTACCAGAGAGAGATTTGATCAGATAATGGCTGCCCATATGGTAGGCAGTCTGTACAGTAACAGGCAGTCCGGAATTTTCGGAGACTTTAAGTTCATGGGCATAGACGATGATCCGCCTGGTAGTATCCGCGTAGGATTTTAGGATGTTGATCGGGATCATATTGGCCTCACCGAGTAAGGAAGCAATATAGAGTTCTCTGGGATTTCTATAAAGGCTCATCATCGGTTCATCGGCCAGGATCTCACGGTCTTTTAATACAATGATACGGTCTGCAAATGGCAGCACATCGTTGTAATCATGGGTGGCTGTCAGGCAGGTCACTCCCTCGTGCTTCAGATAATCGAACAGATTTCTCCGAAGGCTGTTCTTCCTGAAATTGTCTATGTGGCTGAAAGGCTCATCAAGAAGAAGGAGGTCCGGTTTCTGTGCCAGCACCCTGGCCAGGGCCACGCGTTGTTGCTGGCCTCCGCTCAGATTCTTTACCTTAACATCGGCATGCTCTTCCATCTGTGTAAGAGCGAGCAGTTCTTTTATGCGGCTATTGAGTTCATCAGGGTAAAAGACGGACAAATACTGAGCGATATTTTCCCTTACTGAGGTAAAGGGCATCAGATCAAAATCTTGTGCCAGGTATTTCATAAAGGGTTCTCCCGGAATAAGATTGTGAAGTGGGCCTTTGACGGCTTTTCCTTTCCAGCTGATGGCTCCGGACTCCAGGGGCAACAAACCGTATATGATCTTTAAAAGAGTGCTTTTACCACAGCCGCTTTCACCCATGACGGCTACATGCTCTCCGGGATTGATCTCAAATTCTAAATGCTCAAGAACAGCCACTTCATCGTAGGCAAAAGATATGTTCTTAACCTTGAGCATATTGATCTTGGGTTGGATTTACTTATAAGAGCAAGTGAATATATACAAATTTATTGCAGCAGACCAGCTATG
>JBPEXP010000068.1:0-11641 GCA_052031475.1 Flavobacteriaceae bacterium
CACCACGAGGCAGAGGCCACCGAAGATGGTAAATTATTTGACAAAGAACAGGACACAGGTGTAGCTACCCTTCAATTGGGCAGAAAATATATCATCGTGACCATCAAATCCGGCTTGTTGGTCATAGATCAGCAGCGAGCTCACCAACGTGTGCTGTATGAGAAAATACTAAAAGCACTCACATTGAATGAGACGGTCAGCCAGCAACTGCTCTTCCCTCTGGTCCTGTCTTACAATAAATCTGAGTTAGGGATATTAGGCGAGATGAAGGACAGTTTAAGCAGTATTGGATTTTCATTTGAATCCTGGGGAGAGGAACAACTTACAATTAAGGGCATTCCCGGTTTAATGAGGGAAGACAACATCGGAATTATTTTGGATCAATTAATTGCCAACTACCAGAACAAGATAGAACATGCAGAGGAGAGTATGGCCTACTATATTGCCAGGACGATCAGTAAATCGCTTTCAATAAGAAATGGGACCCGCCTGAATGCGGACTCACAGTTAGCATTGGTAAACGATCTTTTTGCCTGTAAGGAAATTGATCGCTGCCCGTTTAATAAACCGATCTTTATCACGATTTCTGAAAAGGATATTGAAAACAAATTCATGTAAATGGGACGACTCACGGATGCCGTTAAGCATCTTCTTATCATAAACATTCTCTTTTTCGTAGCCACCAGTCTTTATGGGGAACAGATGTACCAATGGTTCTCTCTCTGGTTTCCGAAAAATGAAAATTTCGAAATCTGGCAGATCGTATCACATATGTTTATGCATGGTGGCTTCATGCACATATTGTTCAATATGTACGCTCTCTGGGCTTTTGGCTCACCCCTGGAACGCATGTGGGGCAGGAACAAGTTTTTCTTTTTTTACTTCTCGGCAGGCCTGGGAGCAGCCCTGATCCATACCGGTGTTAATTACTATTATTTTAACCAGGGTATGGAAGCCATTGTGAATTCAGGTTTGGATGAAGCTACCGTAATGGAAATAGTTTCTCAGGGAAAATACAGTCCGGACTGGTACAAGCTGGCCCCGGAAAGTGTCATAGACAATTTTTTGGGTGCATATAATACCCCTGCCGTTGGAGCTTCCGGTGCCATATATGGTATCCTGGTAGCCTTTGGTATGTCGTTTCCCAACAGTGAACTTTTCCTTATCTTCCTTCCGGTACCGATCAAAGCCAAATACTTTATCCCGGTCCTGGTAGGTTTGGACCTTTTCTCAGGCTTAACAGGCTATCCAATATTTGGCAGTGGGATCGCTCATTTCGCGCACGTAGGAGGGGCTTTATTCGGATTTATTATGATGTGGTATTGGAAGCGGAACCAATTCAACAAAAACAGGTGGGATCTCTGAAATGAGTACGGGAAATCTCAAATATCAATATGCAAGGCTAAGTATTGCTGAAAAGTTGATCGCGATCAACGTAGCTGTTTATATCCTCAATGGCCTGATCACCTTTCTGATGGGCTATTCTTCCAACAGCCTGATCCAATGGTTTGAATTGCCCAAAGACTTTTTTGATTTTATCGTTCAGCCCTGGTCCATCGTAACCTATTCATTTTTTCACGGAGGTATCTGGCACCTGTTCTGGAATATGATCCTGCTGTATTTTTCAGGACGGATCTTCCTGAACCTGTTCGGGCCAAGAAAATTGCTCAACGTCTATTTTCTGGGTGTCATTCTGGGCGGTTTAACATTTTTGCTCAGCTACAATGTCTTTCCCGCTTTTATGGGGGTCCAGACCGCGCTTATCGGAGCTTCCGCAGGAGTAACCGCCGTGTTGATCTTTATTTGTGCCTATATTCCCAACCAGGAAGTGCGGCTTTTCTTTTTTAATGTTAAGCTGTGGTATATAGGGGCCTTTTTCGTCCTGATCGATCTGGTGCAAATCCCTGTGAGCGGAAATGCCGGTGGTCATCTAGCCCATCTGGGTGGCGCACTTCTCGGCTATGTCTATGCCAGGCAACTCCTTCAGGGCAAAGACATTGGAGAGGGATTCTCAAAATTTTTGGACGGCCTTGGTAATGTTTTTAAAAAGAAAGAAAAGAAAGCCCCTTTGAGAACGGTCTACAAAAAGAATGCGCGTGCAGCCAAGGCGTCAGGCAAGGATTTTGACAAAGAGGCCAAACAACGCAAGATCGACCACATACTGGATAAGATCAGCAAATCTGGCTATGAAAGCCTGTCCAAGGCGGAAAAAGATTTCTTGTTTAAAGCCGGAAAAGAGGACTGAACCGCGCCTCGTACCTTATCAAAGTCCTATCATAGAACAATCAACAGCATCTGCAAATATGTGAATAACAAGGGCCAGGCCTACCCACCGCGTTCTTTTTGGCAGCAATAAAAGGAAGTATACAGCTATTGCCAGATACGAATGCAGTGGATGAAACCCAATGCTGCACCGATCAGGATCGAATACCGGAGTAGCCAAAAGATGATCAAGATCGATAAAGATACCGGACCAGAGGATGAACAATACCTGCCAGCGATTCTCCTTAACGAAGAGCACAACCAGTAAGACAGGCAGTAGAAAATGAATACCGTAATGCAATATAAACCTAAGCATCCCTGTATTCTATATCCAAAGCCGATAAATAGGCCAGTGCCGAATTCCCTTCATTAAAAAGCAGATCCAGTATACTGAGTCCGGGTATAAATCCATGTCTGGCTTCAAATACCTGCGCATAGGGAGGGTAATTTACAGGCAGCTCTTTCTTGGCATTTACCAAAGCCCGCCTGTCTTCCAGGTTAGAAGGGTTGGCCTGATAATTCTCTGTCTTTTGCGTGGGCATATCTATTTGAAGGCATTCACAGGCCGCTTCGATAGTCTTCAAATTGAAATCCAATAGATACTTATGTTTCTTGTCGTATAGTGGAGCGAGATCTCCCTCAAAAAACTCAAAATAGGGGGAGGCCCTGTAGGAGGTTTGCAGGCTTCGCCAATGTGTGCGTTGCCACGGGTAGCTATTGTCTAGCTGAACATCGCGGTACAATTGACGCCCTTGTTTTCCACCCACATGTTTGATAGGGATATTCAGCATATGTTTCCCGCGATCCGTGCAGATATAGCATCGATTGCGGAAAGTTTGTTTCTGGTAGTGATCCCAAACTTCCCAGTGCACTTCATATTTCAAAATCAAAGCGAAACTCGCGATGTTTGGAAAATAAGTGGGGTGGAGGAGGAGGTTCAAAGGGTTGATTTGTTGATTTGTTTTTTGTTCATTTGACGTTTATTAATGGGCACTTTGCTGAATTGGTAATTCCTCAAACCGTTGATTTTATTTGTGATGCTTTCCAGATCACTTCTCAATGCCAGATAGCTTTCTTTGTCTATTAAACCCAACTCCGAGATTATTATCAGGTGATTCAAAACTTCTACTGCAGAACCAAAAGCCAAAGTAGAATAGTGAGCTTGATGCTTTTTAGAATCATAAGTCGTACTCTCAGCCAAATTGGAGCAAATAGATACTGAAGCCCTTTTAAGCTGAGAGCTCAGTCCAAATTCTTCTGATTTTGGTAGTTCCTTGCAAACCTCATAAATACTAATAGTGAAATTTTTGGATTCCTTCCAAACTTTGAGCTTTTCAAAACCATAGGTATACATGTTATTCAGATCAACAAATAACAAATGTACAAATGAACTATTCTGAAGTGCAACTTACAATCAGTCGATACTTTTCTTCTTTTTCCACCTTTTCCTTACATAGTCGAGGCCAATAATTAAAGCCAGTCCTATGAGAAAATGCCGGAAGTAGGATCTGGGCTCGCCATCTCCGCCTACGGTTGTAAAGATGCGGTCCCAGCGCGGTTTCCAGTTGGCAATGCCCTCGTTGAAATTATCAAAGCTCAGCCATATGAAAACGGGCTTGCCTACAATATGGTTCTCAGGTACGTAGCCCCAGGTACGGCTGTCTTCTGAATGATCCCGGTTGTCTCCCATCATCCAGTAGTAGTCCTGTTTGAACCTGTAAGAATCAGCAGGCTCGCCATTAATGATTATCTGGTTACCAGAAACTTCCAGATCATTGCCTTCATAGTCTCTGATGATCTTTTTGTAAAGCGGTAAAGTAAGCGGGTCCAGTGCCAGTTCATCGCCTTCCCTTGGCATATAAATGGGACCAAAATTGTCATTATTCCAATTGTAGGCAGGATGATGGGGGAAGATGTTATAACCCTTGGCACCAGCAGGCTCTAAAAATTTAACCACGGAATCAATGGCAGAATTCGCTCGTAATTTTTCCGCCATTTCATCGGTAAGCGGTACCAGCCTCTCGCGATTGCTCACTTCCCGGAGTGAGAGACCCGCGCTGCGGATGGCCTTCATCGGGATGCCTGAGGCATTGGTAATGAGTTCCAGCTCTCCGCGTTCATTCTGCCCGCCTCCCAGCACATAGGAACTTATGGCCTCAAACTGGGCCTGATTTAAGGGTGCCGAAAGGTAAGTGCGGTTAAAATCGCTGGCCCCAACTCCCAAAAGAGTGCGAGATGAGACACCATTTTGGGCGTATACCATATAGTCGAACTGCACTTTGGCCCGGTCAGACAGGATCAGTTTCTCGCCGTTTACATACACTTCTCCATCTATTACCTTAAGGGAATCACCGGGAGTGGCTACACAGCGTTTGACGTAATTCGACTTTTTGTCGATGGGCTTTTTTACTCCCTTTTCCTTCTTAAAAAATACCCTTACGGTATCTGCAGGCCAGCTGAATACAACAATATCGTTTTTAGCGACCTTTTGGAATCCCGGCAGCCTGAAATAAGGTAGTTGCGGACGTTTGAGGTAGGATCTGATACCCAGCAGTGGCAGCGTATCGTGTACCATGGGTGCAGCTATAGTCGTCATAGGTGTCCTTGCGCCGTAGTGAAACTTACTTACAAAGAGCAGGTCACCTATCCTGAGCGTTCTTTCAAGAGATCCTGTGGGGATCACATAGGGTTGCATGAAATAGGTGTGAACCAGGGTAGCCGCCACGATGGCAAAGACAATCGAACTGACCCATTCTCCCAGTCCGGTTCTCGGCTGCAGGCTGCGATCTTCTATATATTCCACCTCCATTCCATAGCTCACATAAAAAATGTAGAAACCAAGGGTAAGGATGACCAGCCAGGTATCTATGATGGAATTCCTGCCAAAACTGCGTATGGTCTCTACCCATATTACCGGAAACATCAATAGATTGATGATGGGGATGAATAGAAGAATGACCCACCACTTGGGTCGCTTGATGATCTCCATCAGTACCATGGCATTGTAAATGGGTACGGCAGCTTCCCAGGCCTTGCGTCCGGCCTTAACATAGAGTTTCCAGGTAGCGGCAAAATGGATGATCTGAACGATCAATATAAATATGATCCACTCTGTTATGTTCATATTTTTTCAGATTTTGTGGTACTTAACATGTACATAGCTTATTTACAATACGAGCGTTTTCCTTATTTGTTACGATAATTAACCGATGTTTAACACGTCCTCCATCGTAAAAACCCCTGATTTACCAACAATCCACTCTGCTGCGATAACCGCTCCAAGGGCAAATCCTTTCCTCGAATGGGCGGTATGACGTATCTCTATATCGTCTATCGAGCTGCTGTATCGGACAACATGGGTGCCGGGTACTTCTCCGCTACGAAAGGAATGTATGGGTATGATTCCTTCACCTTCGCCGTCCAGTTCCCACTCCTTTAATGAGGAATTTTCAATGATGTCCCTCGCCAGGGATATGGCCGTTCCACTAGGTGCATCCAGCTTGTGTATATGGTGAGTTTCTTCTATATCCACCTTATAGTCGTCCAGGGGTTTCATCAGACGTGCCAGAAATGAATTCAGTGCAAAGAAGATATTCACTCCCAGACTGAAATTTGAGGCGTACAAAAAAGCGCCGTTTTGCTTTTTGCACAGATCCGATATTTCCTCATAACGATCCAGCCAGCCGGTGGTCCCCGAGATTACGGGGATGCCCATGCTCAGGCAAGCATCAATATTTTCAAAGGCAGCCTCCGGAGTGCTGAAATCAATGCCGACGTCAGCTTTGGAAAAGTCCACGTCAACGGAATCAATATCTTTGATTGCCACGATTTGATGGCCGCGGTTCACCGAAATTTCCTCGATGAGTTTCCCCATCTTTCCATAGCCAAAAAGAGCAATGTTCATCATTTAAAATTTTATCACCAGTGCCATGCCGTAATGCGGATCCGTGCTAACGGGCATGTATTCGATATAAGGTTTAAAATCAAAGGCCAGGTCTTCATCCACATTAAACTGTTTAAGATGAGCATCTACATTGGCATCTACGATGTTCAGTACATAAAGACCGATAGTAATGGCCAGTGCTAAATCCCTGTCTCGTTGGGCCCGTTCCTGTGCATCCTGCAGTGCCTGGTCTGAAATATCCGGACTTCCGGGAACAATTCCACTGTTGTTGATGTCGTAAAATTCGTCGTCGGTAAATCCGGCCCTCCTTCTTTTAAAGGCATCCCTGAAGCGATTGTATTCGTCATTATTAAAATTATAGGCATAAATCCCTGTTCCGATGGCTGCGTACACTATGGGGACTTTCCAGTAACGCTTGTTGTATACCTGTCCCAAGCCGGGAAGAATGGCAGAATAGAATGCCGCTTTGCTGGGTGCCAGGGGGTTTACGGGCCGTTTCTCAATTTTTTCATCGATCAGGATCTCCTCTGAAGGCAGGTCCATATCCAGGGAGTCCTGCGTACTTGCGGGTACTTCCTGGGCCGAAGCGATAATTGTAAAAAGAAAGAAGGCCCAAAGGAAAGTGAGGGCTTTAGTCACCTGTTATACGTTTTTTCAAGCGTTTCAACTCTGCCAGGGAATCAAATGGAATATGGATGCTCCCTTTACCGTCTGCAGTGGCTTTTACTCTGGCGTCTACCTTCAAATACTCCTTTAAATCTGTGCTCTCCTCCTCCAGCAAATGTGTTTTGGAGCCTGATGATTTAGGCGTGGCCGTAGACTTGCCTTTGTTATGGAATTGCCTGACGGCCTTTTCCGTATCGCGAACAGACCATTCATTGGCCAGTATTTTCTCGTAAAGGTCGAGCTGATCTCTGGTATCTTCCACATTTACCAGGGCCCTGCCATGACCCATGCTGATAAATCCATCGCGCATGCCGGTTTGAACGATAGGGTCCAATTTAAGCAGTCTCAGGTAATTAGTGATGGTAGATCTTTTTTTTCCGACCCGTTCGCTGAGTTTTTCCTGGGTGAGCTGTATCTCTTCGATCAGGCGCTGGTAGGATAATGCAATCTCGATGGGGTCCAGGTCCTGCCTCTGGATATTCTCAACCAGGGCCATCTCCAAAGTTTCCTGGTCGTTGGCGATCCTGATATACGCTGGAATGGTCTGCAGGCCTATCAGTTTGGAGGCGCGATAACGCCTCTCACCTGAAACCAGCTGATACTGGTTGAAATCCACCTTGCGCACGGTAATTGGCTGTATGAGTCCCAGTTCCTTGATAGAACTGGCCAATTCGCGCAAGGCTTCGTCATTAAAATTAGACCTGGGTTGAAATGGATTTACCGCGATAGAGTCCAATTCCAATTCCACGATATTGCCCACCACCTTGTCCGCATTTTTATCCGAAACAGACCGGATGTCGTTCTCAGGATCTTTTAACAAGGCAGAGAGACCTCTGCCAAGGGCTTGCTTTTTTGTAGCTCTTGCCATTAAACCTTTTCTCTATTTTTCTTCAGCAGTTCGTTGGCCATATTGAGGTAGTTGGTAGCTCCTTTACTGCTGGCGTCATATTTAATGATGCTCTCCCCGTAACTCGGAGCTTCACCAAGTCGTACATTTCGTTGAATGATGGTGTCAAATACCATATCGCTAAAATGTTTGCGCACTTCCTCCACTACCTGGTTGGATAGTCTCAGGCGAGAATCGTACATGGTCAGCAACATGCCTTCGATATCCAGTTCAGGATTGTGGATCCTCTGTACGCTTTTTATGGTATTCAAAAGTTTTCCAAGACCTTCCAGAGCGAAGTACTCACATTGGATAGGTATAATTACGGAATCAGCAGCTGTAAGTGCATTCAGTGTTAGTAAACCCAGGGAAGGAGCACAGTCGATCAGAATATAATCATAGATGTTCCTGAGATCTCCAATGGCCTGTTTAAGCATGTATTCACGGTCGTCTTTATCAACCAGTTCTATTTCGATGGCCACCAGGTCTATATGCGCCGGAATGAGGTCTACGTTTGGGGACGAGGTTTCAATAATGGTTTCACCTGCGCTCAACGTGTGTTCAAGCAACTGGTAAGTTCCAAATTCTACCTGGTCTACCTCAATACCCAGACCGGAGGTGGCATTGGCTTGGGGGTCTGCGTCAATCAGCAGTACTTTTTTTTCCAACACGCCCAGGGAAGCTGCCAGGTTCACCGTAGTAGTGGTTTTTCCCACTCCACCTTTCTGGTTAGCAATAGCGATTATTTTGCCCATATTTAAAGTAAGTTAGGGCTTAAAAATACGATTATTTACCTTGCCAGAAAATGTAATTTGTTAACACTAAGTGAATAAGTCGCGAGCAATCTTCCATAGGCTGCTAGCAAGCAGGCTTTTAGATCAAAGCATCTGTGGAAGTCGGAAATGAATTATAAAAAAAGTAGTGTATGGCCCAATTAAAAGATGGCACCATATCACTCCATCAAAATCTCAAGAATTTGTATCGCGGTTTCACTGATCTTCGTTCCCGGGCCAAATACAGCAGCCGCACCGGCCTGGTGAAGGAAATCATAATCCTGTTTGGGGATAACACCTCCAACGATGACCATGATATCTTCCCTTCCATAGCTCTTTAGTGCCTCGATGACCTGTGGCACCAGGGTCTTGTGTCCGGCGGCCAGGGAGGATACCCCCAGGATATGAACGTCGTTCTCAACGGCCTGTTTGGCGGCTTCCTGCGGGGTTTGAAACAGTGGTCCTATATCCACATCAAATCCCAGGTCAGCGTAACCGGTGGCCACCACTTTGGCACCCCGATCATGACCGTCCTGACCCATTTTTGCGATCATGATCCTGGGCCTTCGGCCTTCATTCTCCGCGAATTGATCGGCCATTTGCCGGGCTCTTTTAAAAGGTTCGTCTTCTTTGATCGCTTTTGAATACACGCCGGTTATAGATTGAATCTTTGCTTTATACCTGCCAAAAGCCTCTTCCAGGGCATCGCTGATCTCGCCCAGGCTGGCTCTGCTTCGGGCTGCTTCTACGGCTAAAGCTAACAAATTGTCCTTTTCTCCGCATTGTTCACCAGAGGATTTCTTTTTTGCAGCGTCCGTCAGGTTCCTGAGTGCTTGTTGAGTGTGCTCCTGAACCCTCTTGTTTTTTAATTGCCGCAATCGTTCTATTTGCTGCCGTCTTACCTCGGCATTATCTACTTCCAGGATCTGTAGTTCCTCTTCCTCATCCAGTTCGTATTGGTTTACACCTACAATGATATCCTGTCCGCTGTCTATGCGCGCTTGTTTTTTGGCGGCCGCTTCTTCAATCCTCATTTTTGGGATACCTGCTTCGATAGCCTTGGTCATCCCACCTAGTTCTTCCACTTCCTGTATGAGTTCCCAGGCTTTCTTTGCCAGCTGATCAGTGAGACTTTCCACATAATAACTTCCGGCCCATGGATCTACTGTTTTGGTGATCTTGGTCTCTTCCTGCAGGAAGATTTGCGTATTTCTCGCGATCCGTGCCGAAAAATCGGTAGGCAGGGCGATGGCTTCATCCAGGGCGTTAGTATGCAGGCTCTGTGTTCCTCCGAAAGCCGCTGCAGCCGCTTCGATGGCTGTCCGTGCCACATTGTTAAAGGGATCCTGTTCGGTTAAGCTCCATCCACTGGTTTGAGAATGGGTGCGCAAAGCCAGTGATTTGTCATTTTTGGGATTGAACTGTTTTACCAGTTTTGCCCAGAGCATGCGGCCGGCTCTCATTTTGGCGATTTCCATAAAATGATTCATCCCAATGGCCCAAAAGAAGGATAACCGGGGTGCAAACTGATCGATATCCAGTCCCGCCTTTAATCCTGTTCGTATATATTCAAGTCCATCGGCCAGGGTATAGGCCAATTCAATGTCTGCCGTGGCACCGGCTTCCTGCATATGGTAGCCCGAAATACTGATGCTGTTGAATTTGGGCATGAATTTACTGCTGTACTCAAAAATGTCTGCAATGATCTGCATTGATGGAGCAGGAGGGTAGATATAAGTGTTGCGCACCATAAACTCTTTCAGAATATCATTCTGAATGGTTCCGGCTAACTGAGCTGGAGTAACTCCCTGCTCTTCTGCAGCCACTATATAAAAAGCCATGATTGGAAGTACCGCTCCATTCATGGTCATGGATACAGACATTTTATCAAGGGGAATACCGTCAAAAAGGATCTTCATATCCTCCACCGAATCTATAGCCACCCCGGCTTTTCCAACATCCCCTACAACACGTTCGTGGTCGCTGTCATAACCCCTGTGAGTGGGAAGGTCAAAGGCCACCGACAAGCCTTTCTGACCTGCAGCGAGATTTCTCCTGTAGAAAGCATTGCTTTCCTCAGCCGTTGAAAACCCGGCATACTGCCTGATGGTCCAGGGCCTTCTGACGTACATGGTAGAATATGGACCCCTGAGATATGGTGGGATACCCGCGGCAAAGCCGAGATGTTCTGCTTGTACCAGGTCAGATGGACCATAATGAGGTTTAAGGGATATTCCCTCTGCAGTGCTGAATAGATTCAGGGTTTCTGTTGTTGTCTTACTGCTCATGATCCAGCCTGTTTTTTTCGAGTTCCTCAGCCAACCGTTTTGGCACGATGGGCTCGATGAGAGTTTTCCTTTTCCCTTTCGCCATAAAAGGATCCTTCTGTAAAAACTCCTTCATTCGGTCATCATTATTGGAGTATTTGTTGGTTCCTACCAGTACCTCCTCGCCGTTGTCGAATGCCTTTTGTTCTTTCTCCGCCGAGGTGCGGATCTTCTTTTGGATCTTGTGCTCCTTCAACTGAGTAAGCAACCCTCCGCCTTTTTCGATCTGTTGATAAAGGTCCCAGGATTTTTTTATCAACTCCGCGGTGAGACTCTCTATGTAATAGGCTCCTGCGGCCGCGTTTCCCACCTGGTCAAAATAGCTTTCGTGCTTTAGGATCAGAAGTTGATTTCGGGCTATCCTCTCAGCAAACTCATTATCCTCGTGGTAGACCACATCATAAGGAAGATTGTAAACTGTATCGGCGCCTCCCAGAATAGCAGACATGCATTCTGTAGTGGTGCGCAGCATATTCACATTGTAATCGTAGAATGTTTTATTTCGCCTTGTAGGAAAACAAAGTATCCTGCAGCGAAGATCTATTTTAAACTCTGAGGTCAACCGATTCCATAGATGCCTCAGAGCACGCAATTTGGCAATTTCAAAAAAGTAGTTGCCATCCACGCTAACAGAAAAGGTAACACATTGTCCTTCAGTGAGATCAAGCGCCTTGAGATATTCCGCAGCATGTGCCATGGCATAGGCAAGTTGTTGAACTCTCTGTGCACCTGCGTTTTGATAAAGCGATACGTCCACACCCAGAAGTCCGGAAAAACCGTTCAGCCTAACCAATTCCTGCAGGGTTGTCATATCCTTTTCCCT
>JBPEXP010000069.1:0-6391 GCA_052031475.1 Flavobacteriaceae bacterium
GTTGAACGGTTGTATTTTCGGGTCGAATAGCCTATTTTTCGAAGCGGGCATGCAAAAAAACCCCTTAAAAATCACCATCAGATGAAAGACGTACACATAGAGAAGTACCTGGCTGATCCCGGATTTAAGTTGTCCGAAAGACCAACGCTGGAGGATTATGAGGCAGATGATAAGGAAATGAAGAAAAATCTGGAAGATATCAGGAATAAGCTGGGCAAATTCCAGAATACCATGTACGCCCATCGCAAATACTCTGCCTTGATCTGTTTGCAGGGCATGGATACAGCTGGCAAGGACAGCCTTATCAGAGAGGTTTTTAAGGACTGTAATGCCAGTGGAGTGGTCGTACACAGTTTTAAGGTCCCTTCAGAGCTGGAAAAGGACCACGACTATATTTGGCGCCATTATATCGCCTTGCCCAGAAGAGGTAAATTCGGTGTGTTTAACAGGACTCATTATGAAAATGTCCTGGTGACTAAAGTCCACCCCTCTTACATTTTAGGTGAGAATATCCCGGGCATTGAATCCGTAGAGGACATAGACGATGCGTTCTGGGAAAAAAGGTACAGACAGATCAATGATTTTGAACGTCACCTGGCCGAGAATGGCATGATTATATTTAAGTTTTACCTGCATCTCTCCAAGGAGGAGCAGAGAAAAAGGCTTTTGAGAAGACTTAGACTGGAAGAAAAGAACTGGAAATTTTCTCCCGGAGACCTCAAGGAACGAAAACTTTGGGACCAATATATGGAGTGCTACCAGGAGGCCATTCGAAAAACGACCAAGGCCCATGCACCATGGTACATCATTCCGGCAGATAACAAACGGGTAGCACGGGTAATCGTTGCAACCATATTGCTGGAATCGTTAAAAAAATACAAAGATATTGATGAACCTGAGCTCGAAGAGGATATAAAGGCTAATATTGAACTCTATAAGCAACAATTACAAAGTGAAAACGAATGAGGTATCTATTCATAGGACTTTTATTATGCAGCCTTTGTACCCGCGCACAGAGTGACGATCAAAGACAGATCGACAGCTTATTTGCCACCGCGCTTACCCAGGGTAAATCATATCAGTGGCTGGATTATTTATCCAATCGGATAGGTGGGAGGCTTTCGGGGAGTGTCCAGGCCGAGCAAGCGGTACGTTATACCAGAAATCAAATGGATTCCCTGGATTTTGACCGCGTGTGGCTACAGGAAGTTACCGTGCCAAAATGGGTCCGGGGGACACCTGAATTCGCTTACATAGAAAGTAAACCTGGGGTGACCAATAATGTTCCTATCACTGCTTTAGGCGGATCAGTGGCCACTCCACCGGGTGGAATTAAGGCCAATGTAGTAGAGGTACAGGGCATCGAAGATCTCGCAACCTTAGGCAGGGATGGGATCGCAGGACGGATCGTCTTCTACAACCGACCCATGCAGGATGGGCTGATCAACACCTTTGAAGCATATTCTGTAGCCGTAGACCAGCGCTACAGAGGTGCTATGGAGGCTGCTAAATACGGCGCTGTTGGTGTTATCGTAAGGTCGCTCACCACACGCCTTGACGATTTTCCCCACACAGGATCAATGACTTACGACGATTTACCACCGGAACAACGAATCCCGGCCGCTGCCATCAGCACTAACGGGGCCGAACTGCTGAGCACAACTCTCAAGCTGGATCCGGAAATACGTTTTTCCTTTAAACAGAATTGCAAAATGCTCCCCGAGGTCACCTCGCACAACGTCATAGGCGAAGTACGTGGTTCTGTATATCCTGAAGAAATTATAGTCGTTGGCGGTCACCTGGATTCATGGGACCTGGGTGATGGGGCCCATGATGACGGAGCCGGTTGTGTTCAGAGCATGGAGGCTCTCCGTCTTCTTTTGCAAACAGGGTACAGACCGCAAAGGACTATCAGGGTCGTGCTTTTTATGAGTGAAGAAATCGGAATATGGGGAGGGAATAAATATGCTGAAGAAGCCAGGAGAAAAGGGGAAAAGCACATTTTCGCCCTTGAAAGTGACGCAGGGGCATTTACCCCGCGGGGGTTTTCTTTTGACTGCTCCGAAGATAACCTGGAACGCATCCAAAGCTGGAAAGCTCTCTTTGAACCTTATCTCATCCACCAGTTTTATCCCGGTGGCAGTGGAGCAGACATTGCACCTTTGAAGGATGGCACGGTGGTTCTGGCCGGACTCAGACCGGATAGTCAGCGGTATTTTGACCATCACCACGCCGAAAATGACACCTTTGAACACATCAGCAAAAGAGAACTCGAATTGGGTGCTGCGGCTATGTCGAGCCTCATATACCTGATTGACAAATACGGCATTATTGACAACAATAAAGGTTAATGTGCACGGAAATAATAGCTTTCCATAAAATGCAGTCCATAAGAAGGTTTATACTGTAACATTTTCTCTTTTTTCTCCTCTTTAGTTGGAGAAAACACTTTAAAATGGAAACCTTTCTTTTCTACTTTACCCACCTGGGCATACCGGCCCTGATATTGGTAAATGCAATCTTCCGGCGCCCTTCCAGTTGGCTGGGCACCTTGTCAGAAAGTCTTTTTGCGGTGGCATTCCTCTGGTTCTTTTACCTCTGGGGACAGTGGCCTATCGTCCTTTCAATGTATTTTAAATACGTATTGCTCTTACTGATTCTTTTCCAAGTTGCCATAGTTCTGATCCGGATTAGGAATATCAACAGGATCTTTCCCAGAGGATGGCTCAGAATGGTAAAAAATACAATTCTGCTTATCATAGGAGTCTTGTTTGCCTACCTGGTTGTGAGGTCGTATCAGGGAAGATATTATCAAGAACCGGCAGTTGTTCTTGACTTTCCATTAAAGGATGGAGATTATTACATTGCCTCCGGCGGATCTAACCAGGTATTGAACAATCATTACAACCGGGGTTCCAGAACTCAGCGTTACGCGCTGGATATCAACAAAATGGGTGCTTATGGAAAGATCCATGAGGGCATGGGTTCTGCTCCTAACAACAAACACTACATCTTCGGAACTCCTGTTTATGCCCCTTGTGATGGCGTAGTTATAGAATTGGAAAACCAGGTAGCTGATAATCAGGGCACCAACCTGGATGTAGCACGGGAACAGGGACAGGGTAATTTTATAGTCCTGGATTGCCAGGGTACGGTGATCACCATGGTCCACCTGAAGGAGGGAAGTATTGAAGTAAATCTTGGCGATCAGGTAGAAACAGGTACAGCCCTGGGACAGGTAGGAAATTCCGGATTCTCACAAGAACCCCACCTGCACTTTCAGGCAGCCCGGCTTTCTAAGGATTCTACGATGGTGGGAATCCCTTTGGAATTTAACGGCTTCAGGCCTTATAGAAATGTGATAATCCGCCGTTGAAATAAGTAAACCGGTTTGTAGCACATCAACAAAGCGTCTAAATTCCATATCTTTGCCGCTCAATAAAAATATGAGGTATGCAAGACGGAATTTACGCCAAAATTGACACTCCAAAAGGCGAGATCACAATTAAACTGACCCATGATAAAACTCCCGGAACTGTAGGGAATTTTGTAGGCCTGGCCGAAGGGTCTATCGAGAACAGTTCTGCAAAAAAAGGAGAACCTTATTATGACGGACTCACTTTCCATCGCGTTATAGATGATTTTATGGTTCAGGGTGGTTGTCCACAAGGTTCCGGAACTGGAGATCCGGGCTATAAGTTTGACGATGAATTTCATCCGGAATTAAGGCACTCAGGCCCCGGAATATTGTCCATGGCCAATGCCGGGCCCGGTACTAACGGCAGTCAGTTCTTTATTACGCATAAAGCTACACCCTGGCTTGATGGAAAACACACGGTCTTTGGAAAGGTGACCGAAGGTCAACAAGTAGTGGATGCCATTGATCAGGGAGATGCTATCAAAAGTGTGCAGATCCTACGCGTAGGAGAGGAGGCTGAATCATGGAATGCCGTGGAAGCTTTCGAGTCATTTCAAAATGAGAAAGAAGAAAGAGAAGCTGCACAGCGCCAACAGGCTGAAGCGGAAATGAAGAAATTGGCCGAAGGGTTCGAGAAGACCTCAAGCGGCCTTCGGTATAAGATCCTTCAAAAAGGTTCCGGAGATGCTGCTGCAAAAGGAAAAATAGTCTCAGTGCATTACGAAGGTGCATTGAGCAGCGGACAGTTGTTCGATTCCTCTTATCAGAGGAAGCAACCCATCGAATTTCAGTTGGGCGTAGGACAGGTCATCCCGGGCTGGGATGAGGGAATTGGTCTGTTGCGAGTGGGTGACAAAGCCCGATTTATAATTCCTTCAGAACTGGCATATGGCAGCAGGGGTGCTGGCGGGGTCATACCACCCAATGCCACTTTGATATTTGACGTTGAACTTATGGACGTACGATAGCAGAGATGAACGTATATAGTATGAGGCCTCCGTAGATCGGGGGCCTTTTTATTTGGCTCTTCGTGTGCTAAAGAACAACAGCAGCATATTAAGGGCTACCATCACAGCGATCATTTCAAAAAAAAGGCTCATAGCATTAGAATTTATTCAGTTTAGCGGCTGATCTCTTCTATAAATAGAACAATTAGTTGCGTCAAAACCCTACCTGCTTTGCCTTTCAACTCATTTATTTTGTATATTTCTCTACTTCCCCCAAAATATTGGGCCTTCAGGACTGTTTATCCACAGTATTTTGAAGTCCCGCAAACCTTATGTTTAACCATCAAAGATTAAAACAATGAAAACCAACCGACAATTGATGACCGCCCTGATTCTGCTCCTCCTATTTCTAAGTCCGGCCATGTGGGCACAGGAAGAAGAAAATGCACGGCCTAAGTACGTGACCATTACTACCCTGCACTGGAATATGGATTACGAAGATTTTGATATGGACACCTGGAAGGCTGTCGAAAAAGAGTACTTTGACAAAGTAACCTCCCAGAATGAGCTCATCATGGGTTCCGGTATCTACATGCACCGTTTTACCCCTGATAACAGGGAGCTTTTGTCTATAAACGCCTATGGTTCCTGGGAAGACATAGACAAGGTAAATGAGAGAAACGGTGAACTTATAGAAGCCGGATGGCCCGATGAAGAAGAGCGCAAAGCCTATTTCAAGAAAAGGAATGCCTATTATGCAGACTTTCACTCGGATGAAATCTATGCCCTGATGGATAATGCCAAACCGGTAGCGAAGGATTCAGCTGAAATCTTACTTCTCAGAAAAAGTCATTTCAATTTTTCCGGGGATGGCTCCCAGGAAGAATTTGATGGGATGTTCAAGGAATATGTGGAAAACGTGTTCCACAAGAATGAAATGATCAAGGGTTATTACCCGGCCGCTCATTTCTGGGGTTCTGACCGGCGCGAATTCGTAGAGGGTTTTCTCGTGAAAAGTATGGCCGACCTGGATGCCATGTACGACAGAAACGGCGAACTATTTGAAGCGCATTACGATACAGAGGAAAAGAAAGAGGAAATGCAGGCTATGGCACACAAATATTTTACAGGAGTTCACGGGGATTATATATACACGATAATCAACGAGCTCAGGAAGTAAATATTAAGAGCGCCTTTAACGGCGCTCTTTTTTATTGATCTTCTTCTATGCTGTTGGATCTGGTGTCAAACGCAGATAGGGCCTGATCTCTTCAACCCCGCCTTCAAACATTTCTATCGCCTGTTGGGTAGGGATAGAAGGACTTACTACTACGCGCTCTCCGTGATTCCAGTTAGCCGGGGTGGCCACCGAGTGATAGGCGGTGAGCTGAAGCGAATCCACAACCCGTAATAATTCGTGGAAATTCCGCCCCGTAGAAGCAGGATATGTAATGATCAGCTTGACGGATTTATCCGGCGCAATGATGTATACTGATCGTACGGTATTGTTGTCATCGGCATTCGGGTGTATCATATCGTAAAGTGTAGACACCTTTTTATCTTCATCTGCAATAATGGGGAAATTAACCTCGGTATTCTGAGTGTCGTTAATATCCTTGATCCATTCCAAATGCGATGCTTTCCCATCCACACTCAAGGCGAGCATTTTTACATTTCGCCTGTCGAATTCATCCTTGTATTTGGCCGCTGTACCCAGTTCAGTAGTGCAAACCGGAGTAAAGTCTGCCGGGTGGGAAAACAAGATCCCCCAGCTATCTCCCAAATATTCATAGAAATTGATGGTTCCCATGGAGCTCTCTGCAGTAAAATCGGGGGCGATATCCCCGAGTCGAATCGTTGCCATGATACTTTGTTTTTAGTTGGACTTTATAACTTCTTAAAGGTATTACATATGTGGCCAGCCAAGGGGTCTGAAAGGGTTAAAAATCTATTAAATTTACCGGAACAAATTCTCCGCAGGCCTCGGTCAAAAAAGTCCTTAATAATCATAAAAGAGTACGGAATT
>JBPEXP010000007.1:0-5226 GCA_052031475.1 Flavobacteriaceae bacterium
CCTTACTTTGCACGAATTGATGCATTTTCAGCAGAATTACAGGGACAGTCTGAACCAGGAAACGGTACTCATGCAGATCATTGGAGAAGGTGTTTGTGACTTTCTGGCCGAATTGTCTTCCGGAAAGCCGCTGAGCAACGAAAACCTCGATTATCTTGAGGATTCCGGAAAAAAAGATTTTATATTAAAGGAGCTCAAAAAAGATCTGTTTTCAAAAGACAACTCCCGCTGGCTATACAACGGTGGCTCTATAGAAGACAGACCTCACGACCTGGGATATACCATGGGATATCTGATTAGCAAATCCTATTACGAAAATCACGCAGATAAGAAGACTGCGGTATACGAACTACTGAATACGGATGATGTTGTATCCATACTCAGTAACAGCGATTATAATTTTCTTCTCAAGCCTGATTATTCCTTTAAAGCAACAGCGCCGTGAGAGCCTCTATTATAATCATAGCCATTTTGATGCTGCCGGCCATGCTTTGGTCTCAGCGAGCAGATTTTACCAGCCAGGACAGCCTGAAGGGCGCTATCACCCCGGAACGGGCTTGGTGGGATCTCAGCTATTACCATCTATTTGTTGATGTGGATCCCGATAGGCAATTCATCAAAGGGAAGAACGAGGTGCATTACCATGTTCTGGACAGCCTTCAACTCATGCAAATAGATCTTCAACCACCTTTGAAGATTGATCGAATCGTTCAGGACGGCCGGCCATTGTCTTTCAGGAGCGAAGGTAATGCCCATTTTATAACGCTTGAAAAAAAGCAGGATATAGGCAGTCTGCAGAAAATAGACATTGAATTCTCCGGAAATCCGAGAGAGGCGCCCTTTCCCCCGTGGAAAGGCGGTTTTACCTGGTCTAAGGATTCAAACGGCAAGCACTTTGTAGCCACCACCAGCCAGGGAATTGGCGCAAGCATCTGGTGGCCCAACAAGGATCATATGTACGACGAGGTAGACAGCATGCGGCTCAGTATTCGGGCCCCTAAAGAGCTGGTCGCAGTTGGCAATGGAAAACTCGAAATGTTGGAAGAAGAAGCAGAGCACCATGTGGCTCATTGGGTGGTTAAAAACCCTATCAATAATTATGGTGTTAACATCAACCTTGGTGATTATGCCAACTTTAAAGATAGCTATGACGGATTGAAGGGAGAGCTCGAACTCAATTATTATGTGCTTCGTGAAAACCTGGAAAAAGCCAAAGTGCAATTTGCCCAGGTGAAGCCCATGCTTGAAGCCTTTGAACACTGGTTTGGTCCTTATCCTTTCTACGAAGACAGTTTTAAACTGGTTGAGGTGCCTTATCTGGGAATGGAACATCAGAGTTCGGTAACCTACGGCAATCAATACCTCAACGGGTATTTGGGCAAGGATCTGAGCCGAACGGGCTGGGGATTGAAATTTGATTTTATCATTATCCATGAAGCCGGACATGAATGGTTTGCCAATAATATCACATGCAAAGACAATGCGGATATGTGGATTCATGAGGCGTTCACGGCCTACTCCGAAAATCTATTTTTAGACTACCATTATGGCACAGAAGCAGCAGCAGATTACGTGATTGGAACCAGGGCAAATATTCAGAATGACCGTCCAGTAATTGGCGTATACCACGTAAATTATCCCGGTTCTTCGGATATGTACTACAAAGGATCCAATATGCTGCACACTTTGCGACAACTGGTGGAAGATGACGATCTTTGGCGTGAAGTGCTCACCGGGCTCAATAAGGAATTTTATCACCAGACCGTAAGCACGGAACAAATTGAGAATTACATAAGCCATAAAACCTCCAAAGATCTGTCTGCCTTTTTTAATCAGTATTTGAGGACTACAGATATACCCCTCCTGGAATACAAAATAGAAGATGAACTTTTAAGTTATCGCTACAGTGGGGTGGTAGAAGATTTCGATATGCCGGTTAAGACGTATATCAACGGACAGGAAAAATGGATATTTCCCAACAATCAGTGGAAAACCGAAAGTGCCGAAGGGTTGATCAAAAGTTTTGAAATTGACCGCAACTTCTATATAGAGTCTGAGAAGATCAAATCTTAAGTCTCTCTGCTTCATATCTTTACCATTTAAACTGAATCCACATCACAGGTCTTAATCTTCATGCAAATAATGATGTATCTTTAATGGATCAGGCTGAATAAATCTAGTTGTTTAACAATTTTGAATATCCATAGATCGCATGGCCAACTCAGCAGCATCTCAATCCATTCCGGAACTGTATTTTAAGAATTCGGAGCAATGGCGCGAATGGCTCAACAGGTATCATGGTGAAAGTGACGGTGTTCACCTGATATTTTATAAGGTGGAGCATGAAAAGGAAAGTATGCGATGGGAAGATGCCGTAAAGGTGGCGCTTTGCTACGGATGGATAGACAGTACGGTCAAAAGCCTGGGAAAGGGAAAAAGGAGGCAGTATTTTTGCCCCCGGAAGGCTAAGAGCACCTGGAGCAAACTCAACAAAACATACATAGAAGAACTGACGGAGAAGGGGTTGATGCACCCAAGTGGACTCGAAAAAATTGAGGAAGCAAAAGTAGACGGTTCATGGACCGCACTGGACGATGTGGAGAACGGCGTTATACCTGCTGATCTGCAAAAGGCTTTCGATAAAGATGCTACAGCTTATGAAAACTACAAAGAATTCAGCTGGACCTATCAGAAATCTTACCTCTACTGGTTGAACCAGGCTAAAAGACCGGAGACACGATTAAAAAGAATTCATGAAATAGTCCGACTCTGTCACCAAAATATAAAAGCCAGAAATCCATGAAAATGAAAACAACTATCCTGGCACTGGCAGGATCCCTGGTCCTTTCGTGCTCTCAATCGCAAAAAGTAAGTCCTTCTGCCATTTTAGTCAAAAATGTCCATGTTGTGGATGTATTAAATGGAGCGATTATAGAAAACCAGCAGGTGGTCATCGATTCGGGTCTGATCCAAAAGATGGAGACTGATCTTGGCCAAATAGATGCCTATGCAAACCAAATAGATGGCGAGGGTAAGTTTCTTATGCCGGGCTTGGCCGAAATGCACGCTCACATTCCCTCTCCTCCTACCTCTGACCAGCGTATTGAAGAAACACTTTTTCTCTACCTCTCTAATGGTATAACAACCATTCGCGGTATGTTAGGTCATCCTATTCATGTGGAGTTGAAACAGAGGGTCGCGGGTGGAGATCTCCTCAGCCCCAGGATATGGACATCAAGCCCGTCGCTCAATGGCAATAGTGTGCCAACAAAAGAGGAAGCAGAATCCAAGGTAAGGGCTTATGCGGATGCCGGTTACGATTTTCTAAAAATCCACCCCGGAATTAAATTAGAAGTATTTGAGGTATTAGCGGCCACGGCAAATGAAGAGGGTATTCCCTATGCAGGTCACGTCCCGGTAGATGTAGGTATCCTCCGAGCACTTCAAAGCAATTACGCCACTATTGATCACGTAGACGGTTTTCTGGAAGGGCTGGTACCTCCCGAAGCTATTGACGATCCCGGAGCCAACGGATTTTTCGGTTACGGCTTCACCCGGCTGGCAGACCCTGAGAAAATTCCTGACCTGGTGCAGATGTCCAAGGCACATGGTGTATGGGTTGTACCTACGCAAACCCTTTTTGAAAGATGGTTTGCCCCTACTACTGCTGATGAGATGCTCTCACAGCCGGAAATGCAATATATGCCACAGACTACATTGGATAATTGGCGCAATATGAAAATACAAGCCACAGGACCTGACAGCGGGTTTGATCCTGAGCAATGGAAAGAATTTATTGAGATCCGGCGGAAATTGATCCGGGCCATAAAGGATGAGGGTCAGGGTATATTACTTGGATCTGATGCTCCCCAGGTTTTTAACGTACCCGGTTTCTCTATTCACCACGAAATAAAGACCATGCTCGACGCCGGTATGAGCCCGCTTGAGATCCTGCAGTCAGGCACTATAAATGTAGCCGAATACCTGGGTGTTGCTGAACAGTCGGGACAGATTAAAGCCGGATTTTGGGCCGATGCTGTGCTACTGTCGGCCAATCCGCTGGAGGACCTCAGTGCACTGAAAAAAATGGAAGGTGTTTTCATTCAGGGCAGATGGATCGATAAAGAATTTATCGACAACAAATTATCAGAAATCGCGGCCAATGCCCGGTAAAATTTAGACGGATGAAACGAAGAGAATTTATGTGGTCTGCTGGTTGTGCAGGTATAGCATGTACGCTTCCAAATACTTTGCTCAAGGCTTCCAATTTGCGAAGCGCACCCCTGATTAGCGATATAGGTATCCAGCTTTTTTCGGTGCCCCATCTATTAGAAAAGAACCTGGTAGACGGGTTGGGCATACTAGCAGATATGGGCTACAGCAAACTGGAGTTGTACGGCCCTTTTCATTTTAGTGCAACCTCAGCCAAAGAGCGATGGAAGTCTTTAACACCGAGATTAGGATTCTCGGGCAGTGGTTTTTTTGGGGAAACGGCTGAATCTTTCAAGTCTATTCTCAACGATCTCCAATTAACCGTTCCCTCTGTTCATACGGATCTGGAGACTCTTGAGAATCATTTGGACGATTTGGCACGCGCCGCCGATGTAATCGGATTTGAATATGTGGGTTTGCCGGCCATTCCCCCGGAAAACAGAACTTCGATGGAAGATTATAAAAAAACAGCCGATCTGTTCAATGAAATAGGCAAAAACGCGCGGGAACTTGGTTTAAAATTCGCCTATCACAACCACGGCTACGGGCTGGTGGAAATGGAAGGCCAGGTACCGCTGAAATACCTGATTGAAAATACCGATCCCGAATGGGTGTTCCTGGAGATGGACCTTTTCTGGACGGCAGCAGGTAATGCAGACCCCGTAGAGTATCTGAATGCTTATCCAAACAGATACCGCCTGATGCATGTAAAGGATATGAAGGAGAGGAAAAGCTTTAGTGGAGACGGAGGCGATCCTGCTCAGTGGATGGAACTTTTTCCGAATATGTGTTCGGCAGGTGATGGCGTGCTGGACCTGGAATCCATTATTAGCATAGCCCGCAAAAATGGAGTGAAGCACTTTATCGTGGAACAGGACATGGTTTCCGAACCGGAAGTAGCCCTAAGGCGAAGTTTTGAGTATCTGAAATCACTTTAGAACCCTCTTACTATGCCAGCTGAAGTGGCATGCGTCTGAGACGCTGACCGGTTATTTTGTAAACGGCGTTGGCAAT
>JBPEXP010000070.1:0-3759 GCA_052031475.1 Flavobacteriaceae bacterium
AAGGGATACCGCAAAGAATCACAAATCCGCTATGTGGAAATAGAGGGTGGTAAGCACAATCTTCAGACCTGGGCCCGTGTATTTCCCGAATTTCTCAACTGGGCTTTTTCAAAGAGGGACCACACCTCTGTTAAACCTTGATAAAGATCTTCTTGCGGTACATAAAGTAAGCGAGCAGGAGGTAAAATCCTGTAACGCAAAGTCCGTATAAGAGGGAAGAAAATTTTACCGGTAGAAAGTCGTACAGGAAAATATTCTCAAAAAGCCATTGGTGCAGAGAAATACCAGGATGTACCTCAAGCTGATAAAAGATCTTAGTGATGAGGCTGGACAGGAAGTAGACAGTAATTGCATTGGCTCCGGCATATTTAAAAATACTTCCAAATTGAAGGCCCTTCACATCAGTCAGATAATAGATCAATGCGAGAAAGATGTTGGCCCAACCGGCTGTGACCAGAACGTAACTACTGGTCCAGATCGGTTTGTTAATCGGAAAGACCGGGTGCCATAGATATCCCAAGACCAACATGATCAATCCCAATATTGCGATGATCAACTCTTTTTTCTTCCTTTTGGATATCAGGATCAATCCGGTAAAAATTCCGAGAAGGCTACTGGCAACGGACGGTATCGTACTGAGAATGCCTTCCGGATCATAATCCTCCTTATACATATGACTACCGAGTAACTTCAGGTCTACAAAATTGGCCCAGTTATTAGGCGCCCTGTCAAAGGTGGGGCTCATACCGTTAATGGGAACATATCCCAGCCAAATCCAATATCCCAGCAGGAATGCAATACAGATACCTAACAGGACTTTCCAGTTAAAATTGAGAAAGAAAACTGCCGCAAAAAAGAAGACAATTCCAATTCGTTGTAGGACACCCGGAAAACGGATATCTTCAAAAGGCTTAAAAAAAGGAAAGTAGATGGTAAATGCCCCTAGGAATAGACCCAGGCCCAGTAATTTTAAGGTACGGACAATGATTTTCCGATAGGTTGGCCCATCGGGCTTTTTATTACGATAGGCAAATACTATGGATGTGCCCACGATAAACAGAAAGAAGGGAAAGACGAGGTCTGTAGGGGTGTATCCGTGCCATTCAGCGTGAAGCAGGGGTGCGTATACGTCACTCCAGGTACCCGGTGTATTTACAAGAATCATCAGGACAATGGTCAGTCCCCTGAAAATATCGACCGAGATTATCCGCTCCTTCATCATGTTCGTTTAGAGAATATCACCTTTAATGCCGTCCCATACCTTTTTCAGCAATCCCCCTGCAATGATTACGGTTATCGTTAGCCCGGTAGCCAGGCCGTAGTTGCCATAGATCCAGTTCCCGGTGGCAAACATGGTGCTGTAAACAAATACACAACCCAATAGCATGGCAATAATACCGGAAGGGACGGTCCACCTGGTTTCTCCTTTTTTCAGATCAATGCCTTTTTCGGATGCCTGCTGAATGATCCTTTGCCAGCCCGGACCCCCGGGTCTGGTTTTTTCGTAGAATCTTATCAGCGTGGATGTCTTTTCAGCCGGCGTAATAAAGGTGACTGAGATCCAGATGACGGTGGTGATCAGAACTACCAGTGGAAATTTGCTCCAGCCGGGAAAAACAGCTTCATCGCCCAGGAACAAGACATCTTCATAGCGCCAGAATAACAGTGAGATAATCCCGGATGAGAACATAGCTACAATTTCGCTCCATGCATTAATGCGCCACCAGAACCACCTGAGGATAAAGATCAGGCCGGTTCCGGCACCAAACATGATGATGATATCAAATAATTGTTTTGCATTGGTCAGATAGAGTGCGAAGATGGCACTGGCCACCATGAGGATTACCGTTGTGATCCTGCCCACCAGAACGAGTTCTTTTTCATTGGCCTTTTTGTTGATCTGTTGCTTGTAAAAATCATTGACCACATAGGAGGAGCCCCAGTTCAAGTGGGTAGAAATGGTAGACATGTAAGCCGCTCCCAGGGAGGCTAGTACAATACCCAGAAGGCCGCTGGGCAACTTGGTAAGCATGGCGGAATAGGCCAGATCATGACCCAGTTTGCTCTCTTCCACGTTGGGGAAAGCTTCCTGAATACTGGCTATATCCGGGTAGACCACCAGCGAGGCCAGGGCTACGAGGATCCATGGCCAAGGCCTGAGGGCATAATGCATGATATTGAAGAAGAAGGTTGCCCCTATGGCGTGATTTTCGTTTTTGGCAGCCAGCATCCGTTGTGCGATATAACCTCCACCACCGGGTTCCCCTCCGGGATACCAGGCACTCCACCACTGCACGGCAAGGGGAATGATCAAAAGTGCGATCAGTGCTTCCGTATCGGAAAAATCAGGAAGAATAGACAGCTTACCCAGCACATTTTCATGGGAGATCAGCGACTGGATACCACCTACCTCGGGCAGGTTGACCAGATAATAGGCGGCGCCGAGGGCCCCTGCAATAGCTACGAAAAACAATACAAAATCTGTGTAGACTACTCCGCGAAATCCGCCTACAGCACTAAAAATTACGGTCACCACTCCGCCGATCAATACCGTCTGAATAGGACTGAGTCCCAGCATGACCTGTCCAATTTTGATTGCTGCAAGTGTTACGGCAGCCATGGCCATGACGTTGAACAAGATACCCAGATAAACCGATCTGAAACCCCTCAGGAAATGGGCAGGTTTGCCACCGTAGCGAAGATCGTAGAATTCCATGTCTGTGGCTACGTTAGAACGACGCCAAAGCTTGGCATAGACAAATACGGTAAGCAAGCCGGTGAGCAGGAAGGCCCACCAGATCCAGTTGCCTGAGACCCCGTCTGTTCGTACGATATCGGTAACCAAATTAGGCGTGTCTGTAGAGAAGGTTGTGGCCACCATGGAGAAACCCAAAAGCCACCAGGGCATGCTTCTTCCGGAAAGGAAAAATTCGGAAGTATTTTTACCGGCTCTTTTGGAAACTACGATCCCAATGATCAGGACGATGGTGAAAAAACCGATGATCAGGGAATAATCTAGGGTGGTCAGTTGCATTGTTCGGTACCGGTTGAAGCGTAAAGATATGTTTTTTTAAAATACCTTTGTTTTACTTTTGGGCTTCCCGCACACCTCTAATTCAATTCATTGGAATTATCGATAACTTCCTGGATTCTAGCATTTTCAGCTTCCTTTGTTTTAGGTGTTTCCAAAGCGGGCATTAAGGGTATTGCCATTATTACCGTGACCCTGATGGCATTGGCTTTTGGGGCGCGTGAGTCTACCGGTCTCATTGTACCCATGCTCATCGCAGGGGATATTTTTGCAGTGATCTACTACAACAGGCATGCGCGGTGGTACTATATACTGCGATTTGCCCCTTGGATGGTTACAGGGATCCTCATAGGCGTTTTAATTGGTGACGATTTGCCCGAAGCTCAATTTAAGATCTGGATGGTGGTTATTATCCTTATCAGTGTACTGCTTATGTACTGGTGGGACCTTAGAAAAAGCAAAGCAGTTCCGGGTCACTGGGCCTTTGCCGGATTTATGGGCATTACCGCCGGAGTAGCCACGATGCTTGGGAATCTTGCCGGGGCTTTTTCAAATATTTATTTCCTCGCCATGCGATTGCCTAAAAACGAGTTCATAGGCACGGCTGCATGGCTGTTTTTTATTACCAATCTTATCAAGCTGCCTTTCCATGTGCTGGTGTGGGAAACCATTGATCTTTCGAGTCTATGGATCAATCTTAAAATAATACCCTTTATGTTGGCAGGCCT
>JBPEXP010000071.1:0-1592 GCA_052031475.1 Flavobacteriaceae bacterium
GTTTTGATGCAGGAAGGAAATATGCGACTAAATATCGTTGGCCATACCGATGCGGATGGAGATGATGCTTCTAATATGGACCTGTCTAAGCGGAGGGCAGAAGCAGTAAAAAATGCCCTGGTGTCAGTTTATAACATAGATGGAGCTCGACTTGAAACAGAGGGAAAAGGAGAAACAGAGCCTGTTGGTGACAATGGCACCGTGGATGGCAAAGCCCAGAATCGCAGAGTGGAATTCATTAAAATTTAATATATGTTAAGAAAGATTTGTTTGGTACTGTTACTAATCCCTGGCATGCACCTGAGTGTTGCCCAGAGTAATTGCAGTAAATATTATCCCTTTGAGGAAGGGACCAGTTTTCAGATTACCAACTACGATAAGAATGATAAAGTGTCTGCCGTAGTCGATTATGTGGTAAAGGAATCAAGTGGTGATTCTGCACTTCTCTACTACGAATTGCTTGACGATAAGGGGGAAATAGTACTTAATTCGGAATTCGCCATCAGTTGTGAGAATGACGGTGTTTCTATAGACTTTAAGTCGCTGGCAGCCCCAGGAATGATGGAACAATACAAGGATATGGACATAGAGATGACCGGGACGAACCTCTTTCTTCCGAACGATATGAACGTTGGACAGACCCTGCCTGATGCAGACCTTTTGATGAATGTGAGCATGGCCCCGATTAATATGAAGATGACCGTGCGGATTTTTGACAGAAAAGTGGAAGGTACCGAGACAGTGACCACTCCAGCCGGCACTTTTGACTGTATAATTCTATCACAGACCACCGAATCCAAGATGGGTATGAAAGTTACCGGCAGTAGTCGCGAATGGTATGCTCCAGACGTCGGGATGGTCAAACAGGAATCCTATAATAAGAAGGGCAAAAAAATAGGCAGTAGCATGCTGACATCATTCGGCGGATAGGGATTTATATTCGGCTATTTGGCCCGTGATTCAATACTGGATCGATTGTTGACTCCTGGTTTCAAAATATAATCAACTTTCATTGGCCATCTTGGTCAAAACAGCTCAGACTTTAGGAGTTAATTAGCAATGAGGCACAAACTTAGATCAGGTGATGACTTTACGACAGAAGTTTCAAGTGTTCACAAGCCGGATAAAGCTGATTTCGTCCCTATTCGTACTTACACTTATCTGCTTTCCTGTAGTTGCGCAAGAGCTCTCCAAAATTGATTCTGCCCGGGTCTTAAGAAACCACGACGCCTTTGAAAAACTAATTCATGTTGATAGGGATAGTGCATTGCTATATCTGGATTCATTGAAACATCTATCCGTTTCATCCAATGCGCCACAGGCCAAATTTTTCTACCCATACGATCTTGCATACTATCTATTCACTCAGCGAAAACTAGACAGTTCTTTCTATCAATATAAAAGAGCATTTGATATTGCTAAAAGCCTTGGGTTAAGAAAAGAAGCCGTTCAGGCCAAGATCTGGATATCCAACCATTATTATTTCAGGAACGAAAACGAAGCAGCCAAAAAATCATTAAGGGAGATCATTGATGAATCGGCTAGTATAAATTTTTTAGATGGCATGGCTAACGGATATTACGGACTGGCCA
>JBPEXP010000072.1:0-5294 GCA_052031475.1 Flavobacteriaceae bacterium
GGCCAAAATGCAAACAAGAATGACTGAGCACCCGGAAAGTCATGCAAACTGGCTGCATAATGTACTCTACAATCAAAAGCCTTTTTTTGAGGTAGCCGTGGTGGGCACCGATGCTAAAGAAAAGATCAGCCAACTCCAATTAAATTATTTACCTAATTCCGTTTTTGCGGGTTCAACCTCCGAAGGTAAACTGGGATTGGTACAAAATCGGTTAAAAAAAGGGGAAACCCTTATCTATGTCTGCACTCACGGTTCTTGCCAGCTACCTGTTGCAGAGGTAGATGCGACCCTGAAACAGCTGAGTCCCCAGAAATAATTCCGGCATGGCTGGGAATCCCTGTCATTCTTTATACTTTTGGCGCATAGAAAAAGAAGATTATGGAACAAATTAAGAATGCGGATTACTATATCAAGCAGGCGGTAGACTGGTTTTGGTCTGTATTGCCAGACCTCGCCCTGGCACTGGTCACCTTTGTGGTTGGTCTTTGGTTCATTGGGCTTGCCTCAAGGTTTTTGCGTCGGTATTTTGACCGAAAAGAATTTGATCCCACACTAGAAACTTTCCTGTACAGCCTGATCAGGGTGAGTTTAAAAGTCATTCTTTTTGTACTGGTCGTTACCCAGCTTGGGGTAAAGACCTCTTCGCTGGTAGCCATTCTTGCCTCGGCTGGTCTGGCCATCGGATTGGCCCTTCAGGGTTCCCTTGCCAATTTTGCAGGGGGTATTTTGATATTTATTTTCAAACCGTTCAAAGTAGGTGATTTTATCACGGCTCAGGGCATTGACGGGACTGTGAAAGAAATAAGCATTTTTACCACCAAGCTGAACACCTTTGGCAATCAAGTGGCCATCATACCCAACGGTCCACTATCCAACAACAACATCATCAATTACAATACAGAGAGCACCCGCAGGGATAAGATCAATGTGGGCATAAGCTATGATTCCAATATAAAACTAGCCAAAGATATCCTGTTGCAAATCTGTTCAGAGAATGAGAATATCCTCAAAGAACCCGTACCGGAAGTCTATGTAGACAATCTGGCTGATAGCTCTGTAGTGCTTACCCTGAGGTTCTGGACGATGAATGAATTCTTTTGGGCAGCTCATTTTCACACCCTGGAGACCTTGAAAATGAGATTTGATGAGGCGGGAATCGTGATCCCCTTCCCTCAACTGGATGTTCATACCCACAAAGCGGATATGGCTGCGAAGGCCTAGTTCGTCGTTTTCTTGGCCTTACCTGCAATAAAGTTTTTGAGGTAATAGGGCTCAAAATAGGCTGTATTCTGAAAATTTTTGTCCTGGAAGGATCTATAGGAGAGCCTGCTCATAAAATCAGCAGAAGGCAGCACTTCAGTGTTAAACGAGACATAGGGATGCTTCAGTATATTTCTGCATTTTTCAGCCCCGCTGCCAACCAGGCAAACTTTTTCATCATGTATGAAATCCTCAAAAGATGACGCAGTAATGATCTCTGCCCACACGGATTTTACCTGGCGATGTTTATGATCAAAAACTGCGGCATATACCTCCATTCTGCGCGCATCCAGGAGCGGAATAATATAGCCCTCTTCCTGATTGATTGAAGAAGCCATGCTCTTAAGTGTCGGAACGGAAATAAGCGGGATGTCTAGCGAGTAACAAAGACCTTTTGCGGCTGAAACGCCAATTCGTAGTCCTGTATAGGACCCCGGGCCTTCACTGACCGCTACTGCATCGAGGTCAGACACAGAAAGCCCTGCCTGCTTAAGGCAGTCTTCGATGAATACGTGCAATTGCTCGGCGTGTGAGTAAGAAGCACTATTTTCTTCCCTGATGGCGATGGTTTGACCTTCGCGGGCAATACTCACCGAACAATTAGTTGTTGCCGTTTCTAAATTCAATATCGTGGCCATAACGGCCACAAATATAAATTAGTTTAGAGTAGCAATGGGCAGGCCAAAGTAAAACTCCAGGATTTTGATCCTGAAGATGTACTCGTACTTGGTACGGATCACCTCGGCTGCGGCATCATCAAGTCGGGCCTGGGCCTGACTGAAATCGAAGGCATTGGTAAGGCCTACGTCATATCTTTCCCTGGAATATTCCAGAGCGGTTTGCCTTGCCTCGAATGTTTTTTGAGCTGCTTCATAGGCCTTTCCAAAGCTCTGAACATCTACATAGGCCTGGTTGATAGTATTCTCCAGGTCCAGCTTGTCCTGCTCAAACTGAAGCTTGGCTTTCTCTAAAGAAATCTGAGACCTTTTAACACTGTTCTTGGTACTGTTCCCATTGAAGACCGGAATATTGATCTGACCGCCGAAGGAAATACCATCATTGATCCATAGCTGTTCATTGAATGGGATCACAAGACCGGTTGTGGGATCGAAGAAATTATCAGAATATCTCGTATTGTAGTTGATAAAAGCACCCAAACTTGGATAATAAGCCCCTTTGGCAATGGAGAGGTCCTTTTCAGCTAATTCTACATTAGCTTCTGAAAATTTGATGTCATTCCTGAAGGTCAGTGCCTTGGCAAATATAGTTTTTGGCGAGTTAGACAATACTTCAGACACCGGAACCGCAAACTCTTCATCGGCCACGTCAAAATTCTCATAATCAGTGATCTGCAGCAATTGGGCCAGGTTGATCAGAGAAATTTGTACGAGGCTTTCGCCGTTGATAACCGCTTGTTCCTGGTTAGCTGCCGTGGCTTCAATTTCAAGCAGGTCGCCACGGGGCACTACACCGGATTCCACAAGCTCTTTGGTTCTTTTAAGATCCTGTTCGGTCACCAGATACTGTGCGCGGAAGACTTTGAGGGATTCCTTGTTGGAGAGTACCTGTAAATAGGCGTTGGCCACATTTAAACGTATATCGTCTACCAGGTCGTCCAATCGATATTGATTGGCAATAGCATTAAGCCTGGCCCTGTTTAACCTGTTAATATTCTGTAATCCGTCAAACAGATTCACCTGAGAACTCACTACACCAGAGGAAGTAAACTGGGTGGCGTTAACCGGATCATTGGTGGTCGGGTCAAAAGAAAGTCCCGTGTTTACCGAGGCGCTCAATTGGCCATTTAATGTAGGGAGCAGGTTCCCAACGGCATCAGACTTGTCTATCCTGGCGTCTTCCAGATCCAGCAGGAATTGCTGCACAGAAAGGTTATTCTCCACCGCATAGGTAACACACTCTTCCAGAGTCCATTTTTTTACTTGCGCCTGGGAGTAAAGTATGACTCCCAGCAACATTATAACAGTTAATTTGAGTTTCATAATCGTTTTTTGATTGTATTTATACTAATTCTTTAGCTGCGGTTTAGGCGTCTTCTTCCTCTTCTTCTTCACCTTTTTTGATAGGTTCAGTTTTATTCCAGACTTTTACCTCATCATCCTCACTGAGCCCGGAAACAATCTCTACATTCACCCCGTCTGAAATGCCTATCTCGATATCCTTCCGCTCAAATTGCTGATCACCAGTCCTTACTTCAACATATGGCTCATCCGTGTCCTTGTCAAATTGCAACAAAGCTTCAGGAATAACCATCACACTGTCTTTCCTTTCCAGGACCATAGAGGCATTGGCACTATATCCGGCCCTGATCATGAAACTGCCATCTACTTCCACATCACCTTCAATCTTGAACTGTACAGCCCCGGCTTCTTCAGTGCCTTTAGGAGCGATGAATTTTAGCTTGGCAGCCAGTTTTTTGTCCTCAATGGCTCCCAGGCTTATTTCCAATGGCATTCCTAATTCCAGTTTGTTTACCTCGCCCTCGTCTACCTTGCCCTCAAATATCATCTTGCCCAGGTCGGCGATGGATGCAATGGTAGTCCCGTCATTAAAGTTGTTACTTTGAATCACCTGGTCACCTTCACGAACCGGGATCTCTAAAATGGTACCGTCTACGGTAGCGCGTATATAGGTATTAGCGCTGGAAATTCCGCCGGCAGATCCCAATCGGATAATCCGGTAGTCTGCCCTGGCATTGTCCAGTTCAGTAACCGCCTGGTCATACTGAAGTTGCCAGTTGTTGAAATCCTGGCTGGAGATAACCCCTTTATCAAAAAGAGCTTTGTTCCGGTTGTATTCGATCTGAACATTGTTCAGGGCAAGTTCCGCATTTCTGACCCGGCCCTGAGACTGATTGAGGCTTTGCTCATTGGGTACTACTTTGATCGTGGCAATAAGATCACCTGCCTTCACTTCCGCGCCTTCTTCAAGATAGATCTTATCGATGATCCCGGAGATCTGAGGCTTTATTTCCACCTCGTCTTTTGGAATCACTTTTCCTGTTGCTACCGTCTTCTTTTCGATACTAGAAGTAAACGGCTTCTGAGTCTCATAGGTGATAGCTGATTTACTATTGGACTTGATAAAAAATGCTGCTGCCCAAAGTGCGCCGAGAACCAAAATCCCGATCAGTACATATTTGACTATTTTATTCATTGCTCAACTATTTGTTAGTGTTTTTGTTTCTTTTATTCTTCCCTCAGGGCATCAATAGGTTTTATACTTACGGCCCTCTGAGCGGGGATCAGCCCGATAAGCGTTCCGAGAATGACCATGATCAATAAGGCACCTACTACCAGCGGAATGGGAACTGTTGGATTGGTATATGGGAAATCGATCCCTTCTGTGGCCGCGTTGATGGCACTGAGAACTGCCGCGCCAAGTATGATTCCCACCACGCCTGCGATCATCGTCAGGAATACAGATTCCAAAATGATCATCAATCGAACTTCCCTGGGTGTTGCCCCAAGGGCACGGCGTACCCCCAATTCTTTGGTACGTTCCTTAACCGAGATCAAAAGGATATTACCAATGCCGATGACACCGGCCAAAATGGTGGCCAGACCCACGATCAATGAGAGAAAAGTAATTCCCTTGGAAAATCCCATGATCTTATTAAATATCTCGCCCAGGTTAAATGCCCCAAAGGCCCTTTCGTCTTCCGGGTGTACCTTGTGGTTAGATCTTAAAACAGCTTTTACGTCCTTTTCTACCTGCACTACATCAGCATCGTCCTGGGCTGCAATGGCGAAGAAATCAACATTGTCGCCCTTATTAAAAAGCTTTCGGAAAGTGGAAAACGGAATAAAGATGTCGCCATCGTTTTCAAAGGGCGTTGTCTGGGTAAATTTATGTACCCCAACTACCTGGAAGTAGATCCCGTCTACGCGGATATAACCCCCGATCGGGTCTTCGTCTTCTTCAAACAGTTCCTGTTGGGTACGTTCACCAATAATACAGACCTTACGGGCCTGATCCATATCTTCCTTATTAAAAAACCGCCCTCCATCGTATAT
>JBPEXP010000073.1:0-2905 GCA_052031475.1 Flavobacteriaceae bacterium
TCACATATTTTCTGAGCCTCGATGTACAGGAAGGTCAGGTGGGTAAGGATGTCGTAAATGTCTGACCTGCCGCGGGTGATCTCCACGTTCATCTGCTCTTCATCTATCCTGTAGCAATTACGCCTTCTCTTAGGCGGAATAATTGGCTTTAAATGAGAGTGCGAATAGCCTTCTTCAGAGGTGAGATTGATGTAGCGGCATTGTTCTATGCCTTCGGGCAGCCTTTCAAGCACGTAGATCAAACCATTAAGCTCCGTCTTCTCCTCGGCAATGGAGCCGTAAATTTCAGGCCTCAGTAGCAATAAAGCATTTTTCAGGGTTTCGCCCGAAACACCATTGGGTTTGTAGAACCCCCTGTTAAAAAGGTGCCTCATAGTCACATAAAGCCTCTCAATGGCATCTGTAGACTCCCGGGCCCGGGTTGTATCTTTTAAAGAGTTCATATACCGGAGCAAAATTACATTTATTATTTGTGAATATCATCCAACCATAGATTTTGCTCTCTGCAGTTGAATTGGGCGTGTGAAGTTATTCTTCGGTTTGCGCATGAAGGCCTTCGGCAATTTTGCGGTCATTGGAAAGCCGTTGTACCTTATTTTGTCCACCCAGTTTGCCGATCGATTTCATATAGGCCTGGAACCCTCCGGTTTTTACCTTTCTGACCTTTAAAGGCTGAAGTATTTTGCCGTCAATCAGGTCAAAATAATAAGAATTCTGCTGTTGCAGGCTGGAATCAAGAACACGGATAAAACTGTCCATATCAGCCGGTGTCCGTTCAAATTCCACAAACCATTCATGGTAGGGCAACTCTTCCTTGTCCGGATTAATTTTAGGCGCTACAGTAAACTCGTTGACCAGCGCGTCTGTAGCCCCGATAGCGTTTTTCATGGCCTCTTCAACCTCCTTGGCAATAACGTGTTCGCCAAAGGCAGAAATAAAATGCTTGATCCGCCCGGTAACTGTAACACGGTAGGGCGAGAGCGAAGTGAAGGCTATGGTATCTCCCAGGTTATAGGCCCACAGTCCTGCATTAGTGGAAATGATCATCACATAACTGATTCCTGTCTCGACTTCACCCAGTGTCAATCGTTTTGGATCCTCTTCGTGAAACTCGTCAGCTTTTATGAATTCGTAAAATATTCCGGCATCCAGTAAAAGCAGCATACCCTGGTGATCCTGGGCATCCTGATAAGCAAAAAATCCCTCACTGGCAGGGAACAACTCGATGCTGTCTACTTTTCTGCCTATGAGACTTTCAAACTTGGCGCGATACGGTTCATAATTAACGCCGCCGTAGATAAACAGATTGAAATTCTCAAAGATTTCCCCCACTTTCTGTTTCTTAAGGCTGATCAAACGCTCAAAATACATCTGTACCCATGAGGGAATGCCAGCAATGAGTGTCATATTCTCGCCAAGGGTCTCTTCTACGATCTTATCCACCTTGGTTTCCCAGTCTTCAATGCAATTGGTCTCCCAACTGGGCAATCTGTTAGCCTGCAGATAGTTGGGCACATAGTGCGCGGATATGCCGGAGAGCCTTCCCAATTGAATTCCGTTCTTTTCCTTAAGCTCCGGGCTTCCCTGAAGGAAAATCCACTTACCGTCTACAAAGGAAGTATTCCCTGTTTCGTGGATATAGTTCAGGATGGCATTTTTTGATGCCCGAACTTGTTCCTCAATGGACAGCTTTGTAATAGGAATGTATTTGGCCCCTGAGGTAGTGCCCGATGTTTTGGCGAAATAAATGGGTTTGCCCGGCCACAAGATGTCTTCTTCCCCCGCCACCACTTGCTCTACATAAGGCCTTAATGCCTCGTAGTCCCTAACCGGAACTCTCTGGACAAAATCGGCATGGCTTCGGATGTTATTAAAATCATGGTCGCGTCCAAAAGCTGTGTTTTTAGCTTTTCTGATCAGTTCATCAAATACGCGTTGCTGTGTGCCGATGGGGTCTTTGATCCACTTCTGGGATTTCCGGTGCACATATTGAGCAAACAGGCGGGCGGCAAACGATTTTAACGACATCTCATTTAATTAAAATCGATGTAATCTACAGGGTTCACAGGTGTTCCATTGTTCCAGAGTTCGAAGTGAAGATGTGGCCCTGTGGTATATTCACCCGTATTGCCTACCGAGGCAATCACTTCACCGGCCCGTACGATATCCCCCTGCGATTTGTTCAGCGAACCGTTGTGCTTGTACACAGACAATAGATTGTTCTCATGTTTAATGATTATGACGTAACCTGTTTCGGCTGTCCATTCAGAAAAAACAACAGTGCCCCTGGCTATAGATTTGACGGGCATGTCTTTAGGAGCCACGATATCTACGGCAAAATGTTTCTTGTCTGCGTCATATCCTTCGGAAATATCTCCACTTAAAGGAGAAAAAAGCACCATGGAACCCGGCTCTGAGTTTCTTTCAAAAAGATTGTATTTATCTTCAAGAGCAACCTGGGCACGCAGCATAGAATCTTCCTTGATGGGAGTAAGATCTACGGTAGAAGGATCTATTTTGTATTGCTCGAATAAGGAGTCCCTATTCATGCTGTTATTCTCGATATCCCCTTTAAGCACCATACGGACATTTTCTAAATACCGATTAGTATAATCCAAAACTGTCACCAATGAATCCGTTTTATAAGTCAATTCGGTGGCCTGGGCCTTTAACCTGGTAGAAGAATAACCGGGGATATATTCCCTCAAAGGGGTAAATGCGATCAGTAGCGTGGTGAATCCGATAAGAACGATAATAAAGAGCGAACCGGTAACAAACACATTCAGCCTGCTCAATTTAAAAGAGATCTTTTCTTCAAAAGTACTTTCATTGAGGATGACCAGGCGGTATTTGTGAAGGAGTTTTCTTTTGAACTCCTTTCTCTTTTTCGGTTTTTTTGCCATAG
>JBPEXP010000074.1:0-2341 GCA_052031475.1 Flavobacteriaceae bacterium
AGCTATGCCTCGCCAGACTCCGTGCAGCAAGCTATCAGCAGGTTTAAAAGCCATTTTTTTGAGATACCTCATCCGCACAGAAGCAGAAAACACCTGTCAGACCCTTCTAAGGGATCAGCGGCCAAAAGGATCAACATGTTTTTGCGATGGATGGTACGAAGTAGTGAGAGCGGCGTAGATTTTGGCTTGTGGAAAGACTTATCACCCGCCCAGCTTTCATGCCCTTTGGACGTACACTCGGGCCGGGTGGCCAGAAAACTGGGCCTTCTGCAACGAAAACAGAACGATGCAAGGGCTGTAGAAGAACTGGATGCAAATCTGCGTCAGTTGGATCCTGAGGATCCCGTAAAATATGATTTCGCTCTATTTGGACTGGGTGTTTTTGAAAAGTTCTGACATAAAAATCTATCAAAAGTTTTAAAAACTTCTGTCTATGACTTTTAATTGGGCAGCTGGATCCCCAGCAGGGCCATCAGCTGATATCTGATTTCCAATGTATTAGAATTATTTTCAATGTTTTGGGAAATACATCACATTATACTCAATAACCATCTAAATACTTTAAAAATTTTGTATATATTTTCTTAATTCGTTAGAAATTTTATAAATTTTTTTTGTAAATTAATTCTGGCAATTTCGAACAACCTTATCAGAACTAAACAGGCAGTCTTAAACTAAGATTGAATGTATAGTCGTCATTCCTTAGAGATCAAAAAGGAATACCTGGAGATCAATATTTCCGGGGAGTACAACTACTGGGACATTATCAAGTATCCTAAAATCGTCAGAAATTATTGTCTCAAAGAGAAAGTATACAAGGTCCTGGTAGACGCCACTGCACTGAATTTAGATGACATGCCCATTGTGGAGCAATTTTTCCTGGGCGAGCATATTGCCGAAGTACTGAGGGATCATATTAAACTGGCAATCGTCTGGAATGGTCTCTACCGCAGCAGATTTTTTCAGTCAGTAGCCACAAACAGGTCGGCATTAATGCGCGTATTCAGATCTCCTGCAAATGCCGAAATTTGGCTCATTCACGACAAGGAAAGTGAACCCATGAATATTCACAATTCCTAAGTATTCCCCTAGAGTTTTACAATACCCATGTCACCCAGATCCAGGGATATCTTTGAATTGTCTTCGCTAATTGACCGGTAAATGGCTTCAACGATGATCATATCCCTTTTACCCATTTCACCCGGTGCCATATTGGGCGTTCCCTCAAGAATATGTCGGGCAAAGTCGTCCATTTGAAGTTTCTGCTGGCTCTCATGGGGAAATCGGATAGGGCCTGCCGAACTTCTGCCTTCCAGAGGGCCGTAATTATTTGCCGGTTCCAGTTCAAACCAACCATTTGTACATTGTGTTTTGAGATTATTGGCCCAAATATTATGGGAAGTCATGATGTTGGCAACGGCACCACTGGAAAATTCAAATTGAGCAGTAATAGTCTCGTCCGTATCCTTAAAATATTCCGGCCTGGTACTGAACTCTTGTGCGGTAACGGATATTGGATTCTGACCTGTACAGTAGATCGCACTTTGAATCGAGTAAACCCCCATATTTACCAGTGCCCCGCCTCCTGAAAGTTCCTTGTTGAGCCGCCATTGGTTAGGCGCCCCCGTAGACCGGTAGGCTGCTTCCGCGGTTACATAAAGCACATCCCCAAAAGTTTTCTCCCTTACATATTCTTTCACTTGCTGGGTATAAGGTTCTGATTGCAGCCGGTAGCCTACGGACAGTTTGACGCCTGCCTTTTCGCATGCCTCAATAATGGCCTCGCACTCGGCTACGTTCATGGCCATAGGCTTTTCGCAAATCACGTGTTTTCCTGCCTCTGCTGCGCGTATTGAGAATTCGGCATGCATGGAGTTGGGCAATACTACATAAACAATGTCTATATCCTGGTTTGATGCTATGTCGTCAAAATTCTGGTAATTGTAGATGTGCGACTGTTCTATATTGTACTGCGAAGACCACCTGCTGGCCTTTGAAGGTGTACCGGTTACAATGCCGGCCAGATGACAGTAACTGGTCTGAGAGAGGGCAGGTGCCAGCTGGTAAGTGCTGTAGCTCCCCAGTCCTACAAGAGCAACGCCTAAAGAGGACTCGGATTTTTTGGCGGTACCCATGGCACAGGCCAAAGGCATGCTGCCCAACAAAGTAGCGGAGGCCATTCCGCGACCTAGCTGGATGTTAAATGTTCGTCTGTTCATAATTGCCGCTTGAAATTAAGTGGAGATGTCATTAAATATAGGAAACAATCAGCGCGGGAAGAAGATAATTATGATTCCGATAACAAAGAATTGCAGTGCATAGATGAAAACTAAATTCTCTA
>JBPEXP010000075.1:0-9859 GCA_052031475.1 Flavobacteriaceae bacterium
GTTATTCCTGCGATCAGGCTTTTGTCAGTAAGTCTCAGATTTTTTCAATTCCTACCTAAGAAAATCATAACTTCATTAGGAATTCTTACCAGTGTTACTGGATGAAGGCCGAATTTTCTGCATAAAGGGTAACGATGGAAAATCTGTTGGTTGAAAGGAAAGCGAATTTTGGGACATTGCCTGTATTTCTCACGGCAATCTCCACCATTTTGGGGGCGATCATGTTCCTGCGATTTGGTTTTGCCGTAGGATCTGTAGGTTTTCTGGGTACGATCTTTATCATAATCATCGGACATCTTGTAACGATCCCTACCGCTATGGCCCTCGCAGAGATTGCTACCAACCAAAAGGTGGAAGGGGGAGGGGAGTACTTCATTATTTCTAGATCTTTTGGTATAAACATAGGAGCGGCTATTGGGATTGCCCTTTATCTTTCCCAGGCCGTAAGTGTTGCTTTTTACATCATTGCATTTGCAGAGGCCTTTGATGCCATCAGGCCCTGGCTTGACGAAACCTTTGGAATTTCAACCATAGACAGCCGGATATTCAGTATCCCGGCTCTTTTGCTGATGATCTGGCTGATGGTCAGCAAGGGTGCCAATTTGGGAATGAAGGCCCTGTATATTGTGGTTTCTATCCTGGCTGTGGCTTTGGTTCTTTTTTTTATAGGCAAAACGCCATTTTCAGAGGTTTTCGAAGCTAATATGTTGCTAGAACAACGCAGCCCGCAAGAGGGTTTTTTCTATGTGTTTGCCATAATCTTCCCTGCATTTACGGGTATGACCGCAGGAGTTGGCCTTTCCGGAGACCTTAAAAGACCGGGAAGGTCTATACCACTGGGAACCTTATCGGCCACTATTATCGGTATGATCATCTACGTTTTTATTGCTTATAAGCTGGTTTCCTCGGCGCCGGTTGAAGATCTGGTCAATGATCAGCTGGTTATGAGTAGCATTGCGCTCTGGGGACCTATTATTCCCATTGGACTGGCAGCAGCAACCATTTCTTCGGCACTTGGATCGTTTATGGTGGCTCCACGGACTTTGCAGGCAATTGGCCGGGATCACGTATTTCCCAGTAAGCATCTCAACAATTGGCTTTCTAAGGGGATCCGCAATAACGAGCCCAGGAACGCTACTATACTTACCAGTATTATAGCCTTTGTCTTTGTTTTACTGGGCGATGTTAATGCTGTTGCCGAGATCATATCCATGTTCTTTATGGTCACCTATGGTTCTTTGTGTTTGATCTCATTTCTACAGCATTTCTCCGCCGACCCCTCTTACAGACCTACCTTCAGGTCTAAATGGTACATATCGCTGCTGGGTGCCGTGCTGTGTATTTTCCTGATGTTCAAGATCAATACTTTCTACGCTATCGTCGCCATAATATTTATGGTCCTTCTATATTTCTACATCAGTCTGAAAAGCGATCATAAAAAAGGTATGGCCAAAATTTTCCAGGGGGCCATTTACCAGGTGAATCGAAAAATCCAGGTCTATCTGCAAAAGTCAGAGAAGGAACGAAGTGAGGAGAACTGGCGGCCATCCGTTATTTGCCTCGCCAAGGCTGATGACCCTGCAGGTGGAGCGCTGCAGCTTATGAAGTGGATTTCCCACCGATACGGTTTTGGCACCTATATTCATTTTGTTCAGGGGTATTTATCCAACGAACTACGCAAGGAAGCCCAGTTAAAGCTTGATGAACTTATTAAAAAATCTGCTGCCTCAGGTTCCAATGTATTCCTCGAAACTATCATTTCGCCCTCAAATACCGGTGCCATGGCTCACGCCATCCAACAACCGGGAATCTCCGGGCAATCGAACAATACGATTCTTTTTGAGATAAAGAAGGGCGAACGCGAGTGGTTACAGGAAATCATAGAAAACTATAAACTATTGAAGGTAGCGGATTATGACCTTTGTATCCTGGCCAATTCGGAGAAAGGTTTTGGCAGACGAAGATCCATCCATATCTGGATCAGGCGCGAAGACTATGAGAATGCCAACCTGATGATCCTGCTTGCTTACATTATTCTCGGTCACCAAGACTGGCGCAGGGCTCAGATAAAGATATTTGCCACTTTCCCCAAAGACGAGCTGGAACATGAACTACAACAGCTCACGGATCTCGCTTCCAGCGGCCGCTTGCCCATTTCGGCCAAAAATATTCGGGTTCTGCCGGCAGATGGGGGTATTAATCGCAGACGACTGATCAACAAATTCTCATCAGACGCCGATCTGACCCTGATAGGCTTTCACGGCAGCATGATGCGTCATGAAAAAGGCCTGGAGATCTTTGAAGGGTATGAAGGTATTGGCAATATTCTATTTGTCAATACACTTACCTCTAAATTCATTAAGTAGAGAAGATCAGCACGGTATTAGTCACCACTAAATATTGTTTTACCAGCTTTTTGGCAGCTTCTCAAAGGCCGTTGTATCTTTGAAATTTTTGCAGCTTTCAGACGTTATTACTTTAAATAGAACCAAATCCCGATCCAAGAAGAACCAGAGCTATGAAGTTTAACCTGCATTTGCTATTACTATTTTGGTTATCTGCAACGATAATGGCCTGTTCCAATGATTCTGACTCTGACAATGTGATCAGGGAGGATGAGAATGGAAATGAAGAAATCATTGATACCTCAGCTAACAAGCGATCAGTTGGAGACTCGGCTAACGATCTGCTATCTGAAGCTAATTTTGACCGGTTGATCGTAGAACTTATGTATGTGCAAGGCCTGGCACCACAGCAGGCCAGTATTGACAACTTCCGGGCTTTCCTCGAAGCGAGATTGAACAAATCCGGATCGATAGAGATCATCAGCAGGGAAATCAGCTCTCCTATGCAAATGGAATATTCCATCCAGGATATAAGACAGTTGGAAGACGCCAACAGGCAGAACTACAATGAGGGATCTACTATAGCAGTAAGCGGTATTTTTATTGATGGTGAATACGATCAGAATACAGAGAATGGCTCTGTATTGGGTGTAGCCTACAGAAACACCTCTTTCGTGATCTTTGAAGAGACCATTCGCGACTTCAGCGGACAACCCCTGGCACCTAGCAGGTCTACCCTCGAAACCGTTGTGATCAACCATGAATTCGGACATTTACTCGGCCTGGTCAACGCCGGCACTCCGTTGCAAAGTGATCACCAGGATGTGGCCAATGGCAGGCATTGTGACCAGGATGATTGTCTGATGTACTGGACGGCCGAAACCGGTGAAGGCTTACTGAATATGCTTACAGGGGGCACGGTCCCAGAACTGGATACCTTTTGCCTTCAGGACCTGCAGGCCAATGGGGGTAAGTAGTGTGGTTACTCCCGGATATTAACATTGAACTTAGCGGTTGCTTGAATGAATAGGGCATAATAATTGTACTAATCCTGGTACAATTAACAATACCTTATTACCTAAAACAGGCGTAAGACCTTACATTTAATCCGAGTAAAATCTAAAATATGTCAAAAGCCGGTTTCCTTTTAATTTTATTTTCCCTTAGTCTCTCAGCATATTCCCAGGAATTAAGGACACAGCAGGGCGATGTATATTATGACGTTTATATGTATAAAAAGAAATACAACGCGCCCGAGGGTTCCCCCTATCTTGACGAAAATTTTACCCCCTGCAAAATAGATGATATATCAGAGACTCAATTGGTCAGATTCAACGCGCTAGAAGGCAAAGTAGAAGTTAAGATGTCATCAAGGCAGGTTATTGAATTGCCTGCCTCAGAACCACATGTATTGGTCCTTAAAGATGGTTCCGGGAAAGTTTATGAGACACATTCCTATACAGATACAAAAGGCCATGTTCGATATTCTTTTTTTGAGCGGATCAAACAGACTGAAAACTATACACTTTATAAACAGGAGCGGATTAAATACATAAAGGAGGTTAAAGCTGGCGCTTACAAAGAGGCAGAACCAGCGAAATTTAAAATGGATAGTCCTGTTTACTTTGTCACGGATCGCTGGAGAGGTTCAGATGATCTTGTAGCCCTTCCTTCCCGGCAAAAAGCTTTGATTGAACTATTCCCTGGAGAAGCTAAGGCCATAAAAAACCTGATCAAATCTGAGAAATTGAGATTAGACAATAGCCAGGATCTGATCAGGATCTTAGACCGCGGTTTTAGCCAACCTTAGTACAACCTGTTACTCAACTGTTATATTGAAGGTCTGAGCAATGTCTGTTTCGCCACCTGCTCCTGCCAAGGTGCCGTCATTTGGCTTTACAGGCTCATGTCTTAGAGTAATGCTCATAGTAGCCGCTCCTGGTTGCTGGGTAGAGACCAGAAATGTGATACCAATCGGGTTCGCATTGGCATCTGCGTCTGTATAAGTAACATTGCCCAGGGAACCTGTGGTGGTAAAGAAGAATTGGTGCTCCTCGGCTTCTTCCTCCACTTCCTCAGTTATATTTTCTGCGGGATCTTCTGTTTCATTAAGCAATACAATACTCCCTTCGTAAGTGGTAAACCCAGTGAGATTACCGGATACGGTAATAACCGGAGCATTGGGCCCATCCCCATCCAAATCTTGTGATTGAAGTGTTACTGTGGTACCACCTCCCTGCGGTGTTAGACTTACGGTCATTGTAGTAATTACTTCCTCTTCGTTTACTACAACAGGGTTCCCGTCATCGTTAGAACAGGACCAGATCAAGTTAGCAAGTACTAATGCTGCGGCCAGATTTTTAATAGTTTTCATAGTAACAGGTTTTTTAATTAATATTTGAAATTGAGTTGTAATGATATATTTCTGCCGAGATCATCTGCAAAATAGCGCAGTCTGTTCAGATAGTCCCGGTATGCTGTGTTAAATAGGTTGCTTACGCTAAGCCCGACCCCAAGTCTGCTCTGTTCAGAAAGATTAAATTCTGATTTCGCAAAAAAACCAAGCAGGTGATAGGCATCGGGAGGGGTGTTGATCTCCAGTTCCACTTCCTGTTGCTGTTCCGGGGAAAATACGGAGATATTGGGCGGAAATTCATTTTGTCGGAAGGAATAGAAACTTTCCAGGCCTACTTCTAAACGCTTCCAGTCTGGCTTGGTATACGTTATTTTATTGCTGATGTTAGGAGCGGGCATGTTGATCAGGGCTTCGTCCGCATCAACATCATTTCCTTTTACCAGTGAGAAACGGTGATCTGTTCGCCAATTGGACGTCCAATCAACATAGGCGGCAAGATCAACACCCAGCAATCGAGCATCCGTCTGCCTGTATTCCCAGACAGGAAAGGCCCCCCGGATGGTAAACTCAACACCCGTAGGTTCCAGCAGGATAAAATCGCTCACATAATTGGCAAAAGGTTCCAGTATAAAACCCCACTTTCCAAAATTCTTCTCCAGCGACAGGGCAATTTTGTTAGATGTTTCATTGGTGATACGCAAGTCTCCGAGCTCAATTCTCGCAGCGGAATGATGCAGGCCGTCACTGAACAGCTCGGAAGGGTTGGGAGCGCGTTGTGCCAAAGTATAGTTGAACCTTAAATCTGTACTTCCATTCACCTTGTACCTCGCTCCGGCAGTGGCGGAAAAATTGTGATAATCGAGTTTGGGATTGGTAAGCAGTTGATTGCCAACGGTCTCTATGACGATATCGGCAAAATCCTGGTCGTAACCTCTTTCCTGCCAGCGAGACAACTGGTAGAATTTGAGTGCATCGATCTGATTGTAGTCATATCGCGCACCCGCTTCTACGAGCACGTGATCTGTCAACTGGTATTCACCAATCAGGAAGGCTCCGAAATCATATCGATCATAGTCGGGAATGAGCCGTCTCACGCCCGTTGCAGGATCGGCAAAGTTCTCCTGGTATCTTCCAAGAAGTCCTGCTCTTAGGGTGTATTCACTATTGGAATCCCATTTGAAATCCGTATTCACGGTATGCGTTGTAAGTTCCAGGTCGATGGCAGGGGTATTCCTGTCGTCACCCACCCTAACATCAAATTCTTTTCGGTTATTGCGCTGAAAATCGTACTGAACATTCCATCGACCCACGCCTTCAAAGCGTTTATAAGCATTTAGCTTACCTAAATGATGGCTGACTTCCTGCCTGGGTGGATTGATATCATAGGTAAAAGGATTGATGACTAAAGGCTGCATACTATTTATACTTCGGATCAGATCATCCACATTGCCGATATGCGATGCTCTAAGGATGCCAATATCGGCATCGTAATAAGAATACCAGGCATCCCAACCCCATGCAAAACTCTTTTTACCAAATCTTATGGAAGCACCTAGTTCCTGGATTCCTGTATTAGACAGCACATAGTCCGGTGCTTCCCGGTCTCCCAGTCTTTTATAGGATGCCTGACCCTTTACAAACCACCCATCATTGTATACCTTAGTCAGTTCAGTGCTTATATTTCCACCTCGCCCGTTGGTCATTCCATTTAATATAGTTTTCCCAAAAAGCGTGTCTTTAAGCGTTTTAAATGTCTGGTCCATTAAAATGACCCCACCAATTGCATCACCGCCGTATTGCAGGGCGGATGCACCTTTGATAACGGAGACAGAGCCTGTTGAATTGATGTCTACATTAGGGGCGTGTTCTTCGCCCCATTCCATATCCTGCATCCGCACACCGTCATTCAGTATGAGTACCCTGCTTCCATTGAGGCCGTGTATCACGGGTTTTACTATGTTGGCTCCCGTATTCAAAGAAGAGACTCCGCTGATTTCCTTCAAAGCGTCACCCAGGTTCGCACTGCTGTAAAATTCTAGGGTAGCTGTTTTTAATTGCTGCTCCTGTGCCGTGCTGGTCTTATCTTCAACAGATTCACCTATGACCTTTACCTCTTCCAATTCCTCTACATGATGTTCTAAAAGCAGGTCTTTTTGCAAATTGTCTTCTATATTAATTGATATGAATATGGGCTTACAGGCAGGATGGGAGACCACTAGATCATAGGTGCCGGGGCAGAGATTGCCAAGGGAATAGTTGCCATTTTCGTCAGATTGAGCACTGCGGTTCAGATCGCTGAAATAGACTATCGCGCCGCTGAGCACAGACTTGTCGTGAAAGTCTATGACCTGGCCTGAAAGGGTCAATTTGCACTCCTGAGAGTGAAGTCCCAGGTGCGTGATCAACAATAGAAATAAAACTAATTGTTTGTACATACGTTGTTTTTGCTTAAGAGCAAATTCTGAATAGGAATATAAAATAGAATGGGGGTCCGAGGAGTCTTAGACGCCGGCAGGTGGAGGTCTGCAAGTATGTACGACCAGATCTGACTGCTGACTGAGCAGCGCATAAAATTCAGGTTGGATCTGTGCTGCCTGGGTAGTTTGCTGTGATATTTCAATGATATCTTCGCAAACTGCCGGATGTATTTCGCTGAGGATGACGTGTTCGCAGAGGTTGCATTGCAACAGGTCTGCATCGTTTTCATGCGCCGTAGGATGGAAGCTAAGACCCTTGACAGCGATGAAAAGCAGGAAAAAAAAGATTGAAAAAAACTTCCTGTTCGACCTCATCATTAAAGCACGAAGCTAAATGAATTGGGCCTAACAGGAAGTTAATGAAATGTTAATACTGAATGAACTAATCTGATACTCAGATTTTGACGTCCCAAATTCCGGAAGCCGCTGTTTCTTTTGCAAACTCCGAAAAATCCCGGGCCTTTCTTCCCAGTACAGCTTCGATATCCCGGGAGATCACCGCGTTGGATTTGTTGTCCAACACTTCCTCAAAGAGATAGTTAATCAGCCAAATATGGTCGTCAGGCAGTCCGGCATTTTGGAGCATATCTTTGTATTGTTCCATACTTATGGGAAGATATCGAATATCCCTCCCGGTAGCACGCGAAATTTCTGCTGTAATATCGCTAAAAGTAAGAAGCCGTGGCCCGGTCACTTCGTAGATCTTCCCATTGTGTCCTTTCTCAGTGAGGGCTTCTACCACGACATCTGCAATATCTTCAGTGTCTACATAGGGTACTTGTGCATGGGGTTTGGGCATGGCCAATTCTCCTGTTAATATGGGATGTAAAAAGAAGCTTTCACTGAAATTTTGGTTAAACCAACTTGCCCTGACGATGGTGAAATCGATACCGGAGGATGCAATCACCTGCTCGCATCTTTCAGCCTCTTTTTCACCCTTGCCGGAAAGGATGACTATTTTGCGGATCCCGGCCTCCTTGGCCTTCTCAGTGAGTTTTACAATGGCTTCAAAGGCCCCGGGAACTGCCAGATCTGGCTGATAGGTTACATACATCATGTCCATTCCCTGCAAGACCTTATCCCAACCTGAGGGGTTTTCCCAGCTGAACTCGGGAGTTGCCGAACGCGATCCGATCCGAACTTCGTGGCCGGCTCCTTTTAATTTTGAGGCTACTTTTCTGCCGGTTTTACCGGTTCCACCTAATACTAAAACTTTTGATTTCATGATATTGTGATTTTAATGTTGATTCGTTTATTCGTTGATCTGTTGATTTGCTTGCTCCCGCCAGAATGACTTAGTCGGGTTGATTCGTTCATGGGCATATCAGTTGAAAGAGTTGACCATTCTGGGTCTTACCCTGATATACCAGTACAGAAATACAACCAGGAAATAAAGAAGGGCGATTAGCCAAAAACTTGCCGAGATAAAAAACCCGGAATAACTGCCGCCTGCGGGAATGATCAAGATGGGCACTGTTACCAGCGCGTCCATAACAATTGCTGTAAATACCATGATCAGTCCCAATGTGTATCCATTAGGACTATTGTACTTCGAATAATAATAACCGCTGCCTGTCCAGGCCAAAGGGATCAATGCCAGTGCGAGGATGATGTTCGATTGAAGTTCCAAATCATTTATGAGCGGTATGAGGAAGGATAAACTATAGGCCCCTACACCCACGGCCCAAATGACAAGAGAAGTAATTAATGCTCTGATCGTTTTCATATCAATCTAGTTTTGGATTATTGATACGACAAAACTAGAGCGGCAAGCCCCGTATTATTTATTCAAAAAGGAGGAAGATTTGTTCTAAAAGGATTATCGCCTGATCTGACTGGGCCTGTAGCCAAATTTTTTGGAGAAGGCATTCGAAAACGAACTCAAACTGTCATAACCTACATGCCAGGCAGCCTCCTGAACGGTAGCTTCCTGTTCTCTAAGAAGTTTGTGGGCTTTGGTGAGTCTTTCATTTTGGAGGTATTTAAAAACCGGCACACCAAATAGTTCTTTAAAGTTTTTCTTTAGCTTAAAGCTGTTTAACCCGATCTGTCTTGACAATTCGCTCAGTGAAGGGGGATCTTCCAGATTGCGTGAAAGTATCTCCTTCGCTTCATATAGTTTGTCTCGCTCTACACGCTTAACTATATCCTTATCCAGGAGTGCAAGTTGTCCGAAATAGTGAGATAAAAGTAAGGTCATCTGACTGCGGAAGAACATCATTTTGGTCTTACCCGAATATTTATTCGCAAAAACCTGGTCTACAATATGATCCATTTCCGGGGTCATGAAGAATTTAGGCCCCTGAACGTAATGATCATTCGGGTGTACAAGTCTGTTGAGCATTTGCCCAAAGAGCTCACCTTCCTGGTTAGGTAGTTTTGCAAGATTTCTTGTAGCAGTGGCAATGACAATACATTGCAAGGGTCTGCCGGCAGATACATGATGTTCGCATATTACATGCTCGTCAGCATAAAAGGATAATGCCAATCCCTTGGTATGCCTGAATTCTTTTACTTGGGATCCATATTTCATTTTGAGGAAAACATCCCCTGAGCCATAGAATGCAACGGCAATTACAGGTTCATCAAAAGAGCAACTGTCTATACACGGACTTTCTGCTTCGGCTTCCTCTACAAGTATGGTGAAATCCTCAATGTCTATTATATCCCGCGTCATACAG
>JBPEXP010000076.1:0-6129 GCA_052031475.1 Flavobacteriaceae bacterium
GCCCTGGGCGTCTCACTGGAATTCTTCGGTCAGAAATACAACAACCAAAAAGCGCTGATCCTGGCTGAAACCCTCGATATAGCTACGGAGGAATTCCTCGATAACGACAGGTCCCCATCGCGGGTAGTAGGCGAATTAGACACTCGCGGCAGTCACTTTTACCTGGGTTATTACTGGATCAAGGCATTGGCAAGCCAGGATAAAGATGCAGAAATGAAGGAATTGTTCGGTGAGATCGCCAGTGAAATGGAGGAGCAAAAAGATACGATCCTGGAGGAGTTGATACAAGCCCAGGGAAAACCTCAAAATATTGGAGGTTACTACAAACCCGACGAATTACTGGCCTCCGAAGCTATGCGGCCCAGCAATACATTTAACGGGATCCTTGCCCAACTTTAAGGAATCACAGATTTCTCCCGGATTTTAATCCGGGATTTATTTTAGATTGAGGCAACCATTCTTTTAGGAGAATATCTATATTGTAGCAAATATTTCCGAATGGCCCTTTCCGTGGAGCGTTTAATGCTCTTGATCTGTTTTTGTACCATTTCAATCGTTCAAGCCCAGCAAAAATTCACGCTCAGTGGAACAGTTACAGAGGGTGCCAGTAACGAAACCCTTATTGGAGTAACCATCCTTGTCCCCGAATTGAGGACGGGGGCAACCACCAATGAATACGGATTTTACTCTTTAACCCTGCCCGAAGGTGAGTACCAGATACAGGTTACTTCCCTGGGATTTGAAGACATCGTACAGACCATCCAACTGAATCAAAATCTAAAAATCAACTTCCAGATGGCCGAGCAGCCGGAAAGGCTTGAGGAAGTAGTGGTAACAGATCAGGCGGGGAAGATCAATATCCGCAAACCGCAGATGAGTGTCAGCGCACTTTCGGTCCAAACCATCAAAGACATTCCGGTAGTGCTTGGCGAGGCTGATGTAGTTAAGTCATTGCTGCTTCTGCCCGGGGTTACCAATGCCGGCGAGGCTTCGTCCGGTTTCAACGTCCGTGGAGGCGCTGCCGATCAAAACTTGATCCTTCTGGACGAAGCTATCATATTTAACTCGTCCCACCTGTTTGGATTTTTCTCTGTTTTTAATCCGGATGCCATCAAGGACGTAAAGCTTTACAAAGGAGGTATCCCCGCCCGATACGGCGGCAGGGTAAGCTCAGTGCTTGAAATTTTTCAGAAGGAAGGAAACAGCAAGGAGTTTAAAATGAGTGGCGGGATTGGTGCCGTAGCCAGCAGGTTGCTGGCCGAAGGTCCTATTGTTAAAGACCGGGCCTCCTTCCTCATCGGCGGACGTGCTTCCTATGCTCAGCTTTTTCTACCTCTCATTAACATAGATAACTCGGCCAGTTTCTATGATCTGAATACCAAGCTGAACTACAAGATCAATGACAATAACAATATTTATCTATCCGGATATTTTGGCCGCGACCGGTTTAGCATCAATGAACAGTTTGTGAATCTATACGGCAATGCATTCGTGAATTTTCGTTGGAATCACCTCTTCTCCAACAAGCTCTTTTCTAACCTCAGCCTGATCTATTCGGACTATTTTTACGGTCTCGAGCTTGATTTTGTAGGCTTCGAATGGAATTCTGGCATTCAAAATATCAACGTCAAATACGATCTTAAGCACTATATCGGTGAAAATCTTCAGCTCAATTACGGACTCAACAATATCTATTACATTTTTAATCCGGGGAAGATCAAACCCAACAATCCTGATTCGGGAATCCTCGAAGAGCAGTTGATCAAAAAATACGCTAATGAATCGGCTGCCTATGTAGATGTTGAGCACAGCATCAGCGATAAGATCAGCCTGGGGTATGGCCTGCGTTTAAGCCATTTTATCAGACTAGGTCAGGACGAATTATTTGTCTATGCGAATGATCAGCCCGTACTATATGACCCCTTCCAACTGGTTTATCGCGAAGCTACACCCATCGATACCATACAACCAGGGAGAAGTGAAACACTGGAGAGTTTTACCAATCTGGAACCCCGTGCTTCCATTTCCTATGCCATTAATGACGATCAGTCTATCAAAGCCAGCTACTCGCGCATGGCCCAATACCTCCACCTGCTGTCTAACACCAGCTCCCCCACCCCGCTGGATGTCTGGACGCCGAGTGGCCCCTGGGTAAAACCTCAGTTACAGGATCAGTACGCAATCGGGTATTTCAGGAACATAAAAGGCGGCGAATTCAGCTTTGAGACAGAAGTATTTTACAAAGACATTCAGAACAGGATCGACTATATAGACGGTGCCAATCTTATAGCCAATAATGCCATTGAACAGGTAATTCTCAATGGGGAGGCCAGGGCCTATGGATGGGAGGTCTTATTCAGGAAAAACGAGGGCAGGTTCCGAGGCTGGCTGGCCTATACGCTCTCGAGATCCGAACAACGCACCCCCGGCAGGCCGCCGGTCGTAGATACGGGACGCAGCAACCTGGAGACCGGGATCAATTTTGGAGAATGGTACAGTACCCCTTATGACAAAACCCATGACATAGCCCTGTACGGCAATTACGAGCTTAATAAAAAATGGAGTTTTAACTGTAATTTCATCTATCAGACCGGCCAACCCACTAACTATCCCATCGGACAATTTGAATTTGAAGGACTGGTAGTGCCCTATTATGGTTTGAGAAATAGTGAAAGGCTGCCTGATTATCACAGGCTTGACATTGCGGCTACTTTAAAACCAAAAAAACGGAATCCGGACACCAGTTGGCAATCAGAATGGGTTTTCAGCATTTACAACGTCTATAATCGTTTGAACGCAGCGTCGATCAATTTCAGGGAAAACCAGGATACAGGTGTCAACGAAGCGATCAAAACATCGATCTTCGGTATTGTACCTTCCGTAACCTTTAATTTCAGCTTCTGATGAAAAAAGGGTTGGTCCAAGCAATGTTGCTCAGCCTTTTTAGCCTCTCCTGCGAGGATGTCATTGATGTGGAAACACCCACCGATGTACCACGGCTGGTGGTGGAAGCATTAATTCGTGTAGATGACAACGAATCATTTTTGCCGGTGCAGGTAAAGGTTTCTCAAACCAACAATTTTTTTGAGGAGATCCCGGTTACCGAACTCGAAAGTATTGTCATCCTTTATGAAGAATTTGAGGATGGAGTATCCGCATTTACCGGATCATCCACCCTGGCCGAGGTTGCCCCTGATACCGGAATCTACGAACCGGATCCTGATTTTATGGATGACCAGAGAATCCCAACCATCGTCATCTTTGCCGAAAAGGTAGTATTTAGCATGATCATCAGGCATCAGGGGAGGGTCTATTTTGCGGAGACTGAATACGTGCCCGCAGTGCCCATAATCAGCGTACAGCAGGGAAATGGGAAATTTTTCAGCGATGATGACACGGAACTCATCGTATTGTTCGCAGATGATCCGAGCCGGGACAACAATTACGTTTTTGATTTTGATTTTAACGAATACCTGGTGACGGATGACGAATTCTACCAGGGACAACTATTTGAGTTCTCCTATTTTTACGACAGGCAATTTGAGCCCGGAACGGAAATAGAGGTAAGTATTTTGGGAGCTGATCAGGTTTTCTTCAATTATATGGATTTGCTGATCGAGCAGAGCGGTGAAACCCAGGGTGTGTTTCAAACTCCGGTTGCAACAGTGCGGGGAAATGTCTTTGACATTACAGGATTAGACAATGATCAGCTGGTTGATAACGTAGCCCGGCCGGACCAGTTTCCGTTGGGTTATTTCGCAGTGGTCCAGGAATACAAACAAACGGTAACTATCCGGTAGCGCAGCATTATGAAGATTCTTATACATAGAAAAATCCTGAGATTAAGCCTGCTGGCATTACTGCTGAACCTGGGCTGCGAGGATGTCATTGATGTAGAAGTTCCCACAGAGGAACCACGCCTTGTGGTTAATGCCCTAATGCGTGTTGACATCGATGAACAATTTATTCCTGTAGTCGTCCGAGTAAGCCTGAGCAGCAGTTTTTTTGAGGATAACCCCATCACGGATGTAGACAACATAGTGATCATACAGGAATTCTTTGATGAGGACGGGATCAATACGGCCACCACTACCTCATCATTGGCAGAAGAAGCGCCGGGTACGGGCATTTATATTCCGGACCCGAGTTTTGACGATGATCAGCGCATACCGGTAAGTCGTACCGCTTTTGATGTGCTCTATACCATGATCATTACCAAGGGAGAAAGAAGATATGCCGCTCAGACGAGATATGTGCCATCAGTCCCGATAGATAATCTTGAAATTGGGGATGGCAAGCTCTTTGAAGACGAAGAAACCGAACTGATCGTAACGTTTACCGACAATCCGGACCGGGATGATTTCTACGTTTTTGATTTTGGTTTTGGTGAATACCTTACAACGGAAGACCAATTCTATAAGGGTCAGCAATTTACTTTCTCTTATTTCTACGACCAGGAATTTGAACCCGGAACCGTACTGGAGGTCGGACTCATGGGCGCAGATCAGAGCTTTTTCAACTATATGGACCTGCTGATCGAACAGACCGAAGGACAGCAAGGCCCATTCCAAACACCCGTGGCCACGGCCAGGGGAAATGTATTTGATATCACCGGGCTTGACAATATTGACCAGCTCGACAACGTGGAGCGACCCGAAGTCTTTCCGCTTGGCTACTTTGCCATCGTTCAGGAGTATACGGCCACGATTACGATCAACTAAAAAGCTTTTCGCAAGTTTGCGAGCAAGGGACCTATGCACAGGAGTTTGACTTATTTGATCTTCTTACTGCTTTTCAGCGGATCATGTGAGGATGTGGTTGAAATTGACACCCCTACTGAGGAAGCGCGGCTTATAGTAAATGCCTTAATGAGGGTAGATATCGATCAACCCGAAATACCTGCCGAGGTTAGAGTTTCACTGACCAATAATTTTTTTGATGAGATCCCGGTTACCAATGTAGATCGAATGGTTGTTATCCAGGAATTCTTCAATGAAGACGGGGTTATCATTGGAACCGGTGTTACCGAATACGCGGAAAAAGAAGCCGGGACCGGGGTTTATATACCAGATCCGGCTCTTGGAGAAAGCATTTCTACCGCCAATGTGAATTTTGATGTGCTCTACACCCTGATCATCACCAGAGGCGAAAGAAGATATGCAGCTCAAACCAAATATGTCCCCGCCGTGCCAATAGACAACCTGCAAATTGGCGATGGTAAACTCTTTGAAGACGAAGAGACCGAATTGATCGTAACTTTTACGGATGATCCTGACCGGGACAACTACTATGTTTTTGATTTTGGCTTTGGAGAATTCCTGGTTACCGAAGACCAGTTCTACAAGGGTCAGGAATTCACTTTTTCCTATTTCTATGACCGGGAATTTGAACCGGGAACGGAGTTGGAAGTTAGTATTTTAGGCGCCGACCTTAGTTTCTACAACTATATGGACCTTTTGATTGAACAGACCGAAGGTCAGCAGGGACCTTTCCAAACCCCCGCGACCACCGCCCGAGGCAATGTATTTGATATTACAGGCCTGGACAACATCAACCTGCTTGACAATGTAGAACGACCTGAGGTATTCCCCCTCGGATATTTCGCGATAGTCCAGGAATACAAGGCCAGAATTACCGTTCAGTAATTGCTGAAACGGGCATCTAAAATTTACTCAGATTACCGAAAATATTGACTGATGGCGCTTTCTATTAGCTGAGCAGCATGAGTCATGTTATATTCTAAGGATTTGCTGCGGTCCTGTACTTCAATAACCCCTGTTAAGCCTTCCCGTCGCAAATCTTCCGGATTGGCATCCAGCGCACCGCAAACGGCAATGACGGGTATTTCATGTTCCTTGCCCATTTCAATAATTCCGTGAATAAGCTTACCCCTTAAGGTCTGATGGTCAATTTTACCCTCTCCGGTAATTATGTAGTCGATCTTATGTTCTTTCAGGATATCCAATACACCGGCCGTTTTCATGATAAAGGCCGTACCACCTATAAATCGTGCGCCCAGGAATGACATCAAACCATAAGCTGTTCCACCTGCTGCACCTGCACCAGCGATGTCTGCATATTTATGACCCAATTCTTTTTGGACTACCTGGTCCAGATTTTTCAATCCGC
>JBPEXP010000077.1:0-6189 GCA_052031475.1 Flavobacteriaceae bacterium
CCAAAAAAGACAAGGCAAAGATTAAATACGTATTTGAAACGCATTTTCATGCAGATTTTGTAAGTGGACACCTGGATTTAAAAAAGAAAACAGGTGCCAAGATCGTATTTGGTCCCACGGCAAAGCCTGGTTACGAGGCTATTGTGGCGGAAGATAATGAGATTTTTCAAGTAGGCGACTATAAAGTTAAAGTCATCCACACCCCTGGTCATACCATGGAAAGCACCACTTATTTGTTGATTGATGAAAATGATGTAGAACATGGCATAATAACCGGTGACACTTTATTCATCGGTGATGTAGGTAGACCTGATCTTGCACAACATGTCATTTCAGATCTTACTGAAGAGAAATTGGCGGGGCATTTATACGATTCATTGCGCAATAAGATCATGCCGCTTAGTGATGATTTGATCATATATCCCAATCATGGTGCAGGTTCGGCTTGCGGTAAGATGATGAGTAAGGAAACCTCGGATACTCTCGGTCATCAGAAGAAGGTCAATTATGCATTGCGCGCCGATATGACCAAAGAAGAATTCATTGAGGAATTGCTTTCAGGATTAACTACTCCTCCTGGTTATTTCCCTCAAAATGTTTTGATGAATATAAAAGGATACGAAAGCCTGGATACCATTATGGAACGGGGAGAAAAACCTTTGAGTCCCGAAGCCTTTGAAGCTGCAGCTAATGAAACAGATGCTTTGATGTTGGATACGAGAGACGCAGTGGATTTTGCGAAAGGATTTATTCCCAATAGTATCAATATAGCCCTTGACGGTAAGTTTGCCCAATGGGTTGGGGAAATGATACCGGATGTAAGGCAGGCCATACTTCTAATTACATATCCTGGTAAGGAGGAAGAAGCAATTACCAGACTATCCCGCGTGGGTTATGACAATACGCTCGGATACCTTGAAGGCGGAATTGAAAGTTGGATCTCCAGGGAAAATGAAATTGATCAGGTTCATCAAATTTCACCTAATGAATTAGAACCGGCTCTTATCACCAAGGAGTCATTGATTTTTGATGTGAGGAAAAAAAGTGAATTTGATTCAGAACACGTAGTTGGTGCCATCAACATTCCCTTAAACGAAATTAATCAGCACCTGGCACAATTCCCCAAAAACCGGCCGTTCTTCATTCACTGTGAGGGTGGCTATCGCAGTATGATTGCTGCTTCGATCCTCAAATCCAGGGGATGGGAAGACTTTAAAGATATAAAAGGTGGTATAAATGGAATAAAGGACGAAACGGAGATCGAACTCACGGAATATATTGCTCCCACTACCATGTTGTAATACTGTTTTAATTGTTTTAGTTGGTTGTTGCGGGAGGCGGTGGTCATTCAATCATCGCCTTCCATTATTAAAAAAGGAAATGAGAATCATGTCAATAATAAAATCACTGATCAGACCCGAGGTTAAGAACACTGAGGGCTTTGTCTTATTGGATGTCAAGGATTATAAGAATGCAGTTATGAACAAAGCCGTACAACTGGTTGATGTTCGTACTCCTGTTGAATATAAAAATGGACATCTGGCAAAGGCAATCAACATAGATTACCACGATAAATCAAGCTTTTTTGCGTCTTTTGAAAAACTGGATAAGGAGAAGCCTCTTTATATCTATTGCCGATCCGGACAACGAAGCAGGTCTGCCGCAAAGCAACTGCTTCAAAGAGGATTTAAACAAATATTTGATTTGAAAGGGGGATTAAATAACTGGCAATAGCCCTTGAGAATGTCGTCTCCTGTACAGGGCATGCCATTTCTCCAATGGTTGAATAACCCTTGATTACTTTCAGATGTAAGCCATCATTTATTGACTTTTGACGATGACTTGGGTCCTAAAATTTGTTGGGGGTAAACCCTGCCCTCCCCACAGTGAAAGTTAGTTGTTAAGGCTGTAATCTACTTGCGAATTGATTGAAAAATCAGGCTATTTTTCTTTTTTACCGAAACCGTAGATATTCTGATGAAGAAAGTCCTTGGGAAATTTTTCATCTCCCGGAAAGCCCAATTCAATAGTACCACTATCTTCTGGTATATAGTTGGTCTTAAATATATAATCCCACAGGCTTAGACTGATACCGAAATTAACCCCGTAGGACCCCTTTGGCAGTACATAGCTGTGATGGTAAAGATGCATAACCGGATTGTTGAAAACATATTTCAACGGCCCCCATGTGATCTTGATATTCGAGTGGTTTAAATGCCCGATCGTGATGGCCAGAAAATGTACCACATAGGCCTGTTCCGGTTCGAAGCCCCCAAGAATCATCACCCCAAAAACTTTTAAGGGCTTATAAAGTACGTTCTCCATCCAATGATATCGAAGATGGGCGGCAAATCCCATTTCTTTGACCGAATGGTGAACCTTGTGAAAGTTCCACAATACCTTGTACCTGTGGAGCAGAATATGGGTAAACCATTGAACGAAATCCAGGACTATAAAGAATACGATTAGCTGAAGCCACATGGGTAGGGTAGACAAGTCTATGATGGCAAGACTGCTGGCCGAAATATTAAACTCAGCGAAAAACACCTCCAGCAGTTTGTAAAAACCGCTGATGGCAATCGCGAACATGAAAAAATTGAAGAACATGTAAAAGCCGTCTAACCAGAAATCCCTGCGAAAAATAGCTTGGTCTTTGCGCCATGGAAAAATGATTTCCAGCAGCCAGACCACAAGTGATATGGCAATCAGCCCCCAGAAGTAATTGGTATACCAGGGAACTTCAAATATAATCGACTTCCAGGTCCACTGAAGGCTGCCCATGAATGCATCGGCAAACGCTTCCAAATATCTGTTCATAACTCAATTATTTTGCAAAATTAAAGTATCTTTTTCAATGGCAAAATGCTCAAAATAGCTCCACTCCGTCCAGGATCCGTCATAATTCTTCACATGAGGATGATCCATTAATTCCAGAAGGACAAAAGATGTATGTGAAGACCTTGATCCGGAATGGCAATATACTACGAGCGTATCCTTGGGATCTATGCCGTACGAGGCATAGATTTTTTTCAAATCTTCCACAGATCGGAATTTATTGCTATTGTGGCCATCAACTGCCTGAGACCATTCAATATGGATACTGCCCGGGATTCGTCCACTCCTTGTAGCGCCTTCTTTTAAAACCCTGCCTGAATACTCATCGTCAGAACGGACGTCAATTATTTTTATACCCGGGGAAGGACGTTCTATCCAGTGTCTCAGTACTTCTTTATGGACCAGTAAATTCTCCCTAACGGATTCCTGAAATGTAAATGTGCTTGCCGGCTTACTCACAGGGACCAGCTCTACAGTTCCACCTGAATCCTTCCAGGCGCTAAGACCTCCGTTTAGTATACCTGCCTTGTTATATCCATAGTAATTCAAGATCCACCAGAGCCTCGCGGCATCCACCGATCCTTTGTCGTCATAGATCAGGATGTCATCAGTGCTGCTGATCCCTGATCTGCTGAGCAAGCTTTCCAGCTGAATACGCGATGGCATCATACCTCTGTAGGGATAGGCTACATGGTCTATATCACTTCTCCATAGGTTGATTGCTCCTGGTACATGTCCTTCCATGTAAGACTCCGGGGTTCTGAAATCGATAATAATTATGGAGTCCAATTCAAAGTTTTCCAATAAGGTATTCGCTTCAAAAAGAGGTCCATCTGAAAAAATACCCTGCTTTTTGACAATTCTTTCAGTCTTTTCCCTGCAGCCTGTTACAAAGAACAGTAGCAGAATAATGCAGCTGCTAATCCTCAAGTTCATACCACTCGACATTTTGCAAATTTGAGCGTCTGCCTTTTTTTGTGGGCGGGTAATTAGTAACCAGGTACTTAATGATAATTTCTTCGTTCTTTCCAAGATCCCATAGATTCTGCGTTTCCTGCATCCATCGGATCGTTGCCTGCCAGCGCTCTTCATTCATCCGGTTTTGTATGACCAACTGCGCAGAATGGCAATTAGTACAGTTGTTCACCACTTCCATTAATCCTTCACCATCCTTGAGCCCGGTTCTGAGGTGGATTCCATTTTCTATCTTGTCAAAATCATCATTTTGATCCGTAGTCTCTTCAATTACAACAATCTGTTGCTCATTAAGACTCAGGCTGGATACGGGCATGTTCATGACCAATAAAATGCCTCCGGCAGTGATGATCATCAGCAAAAAGATGAGTGCCATCAGCCTGTGAATGATCTTCACCTGTTTCCTGAAATCATCTGCATTTCCCATGGATCAACTAACTTTTACGGCAATTCGGTGACAGGCATTGTTGAGATAGCCCTTAGGGTTCCAGCCTGGTAAAACCATAGGCTGGCTTTTTCCTTGACTATCGGTGGCCTTACTCCATACTTCGTAATACCCCTTAGCCGGTAACTGAATGGCGGCCGAAAATCTCTGCCATGCGAGCCGGTTTACAGGTCTTTCTAACGAACAAAGATGCCAGCTGGCCCCAAAATCAATAGAGTATTCCACCTTATCGACTTCCAGTTCACCTGCCCAGGCATGTCCCCTGATATTCAGCGTTTTTCCCTGTTTAATCATCGCTCCGGATTTTGGGAATGTGATCAGGGATTTTACAGGCATCGATTCAATAATGCACATATCTTCGTCCTTTACCTTTTCGCCCGGTGCCACTGGCTGGCAAGGAACCCGGTAGGAAGTTCCTGTCATCTTTTCTCCATCGTGTACCCGGTCTCTTACGCTAATTCGCTGAACCCATTTTCCAGAAACCGAGGCAGGCCAACCTCCAGCAACCAAACGCAGTGGATAGCCGTGTACCAATGGGATTGGAGCGCCATTCATTTCAAATGCCAAAAGAGTTTCTTCCTGCATGGCTTTCGTGAGAGGCACCCCCCTTGAAATAGCTTCTTTAGACGGGTCTCTGCTGAGGTGCAGGTCAGCGCTGTGATAACCTATGTAAACTGCATTGGATCGAACGCCACAGTCTCTTAGAACATCACGCAATCGAACCCCGGTCCACCTGGCACAGGATACAGCCCCTACCGTCCACTGATTGCCCTTGGCGGGCGGATCAAATTCGCTGCGGCCGTTTCCTCCGCATTCCAGTGTTAAATGGTAGCTATGTACCTCAAATTTTTGTTTCAGATCCTCAAGCGTGTAGGCCTTGGCATTAATTATTGATTCACCATCTATTTTGAGGGTCCAGTTCGTTGCGTCTATCTTTTCCGGAACCAGACCGTTGTTTCTTATAAACATGAACTTATTGGGTGTCACCGGGTCGTCCAGCAAATGCGCCTGGGCCTCCATATTCCATGGCCGGTCGTTAAGCACGACCATCTGCCTGTCCTTCCCAAAGAGCTCAAAAGGATCGGGATCCTGCCAACCCAATGGAATATATCCCCTGGGTAAACTTGAAGCGTACACGATCTCTGCACCCAGCGATGCAGCCATAAGTCCCATGCCGGACTTCTTAACGAAATTCCTTCTCTTCATAACTCCTAAAATAATCAAATATTAAGCAAAACAGGGGTAACCAAAGTTACCTACCGTCATCTGGAAGATGATTAATTTTATATCGTTTACCAAAGCCTTCAATTTATGAAAACACACTACCAAATTCTGATCATCGGAGGCGGGACCGCAGGGATCATGATGGCCTCTCAGCTTAGAAGAAAGGACAAAAACCTTTCAATCGCGATCGTTGAACCTGCCGACACACATTATTATCAACCCGCCTGGACCCTGGTTGGAGCCGGAGCTTATGATTATAAAAAGACAGCCCGACCGATGGCCGATCTCATACCAAAGGGCGTGGATTGGATACAGGATAAAGCAACTGCTTTTCAACCGCATAATAACAAGATAGATACTGCCAATCAGGGCAGTATAGGTTATGATTATCTGGTAGTAGCTCCGGGTTTGGTGATCGATACTTCCCTGATCGAAGGATTACCTGAGGCTTTGGAGAAAGGGGTGGTATGCAGTAATTACATCAACCCGGAGCATACCTGGAAGACCTTGCAGGAATTCAAAGGTGGAACAGCACTCTTCACCCAGCCGGCTACCACAATTAAATGTGGTGGCGCTCCTCAGAAGATCGCATACCTCGCCGCCGACTACTTTAGAAAAAAAGGTATTCTTAAAAAGACCAATCTGGTCTTCGCCACTCCCGGAACGGTAATTTTCGGTATTCCTCAAATCCGGGCAACACTCGAAAAAGT